>JAGQWW010000087.1 GCA_020436955.1 Saprospiraceae bacterium
CTGGTTACAGCAAATAACCACTCCAACGACAGCTATGCTTCAGGTCTAAAAAAGACACTAGATATTGTCGATGGATATGGTTTTCTTCATACCGGTACTTTTCGCGATGCTGATGAGCGGCTGTTGTATTATCCTTTATTGGTGTATAAAAATGATTTTAAAATAGCTTTTCTCAATTATACCTATGGTACCAACGGCATTCCAACCCGCGAGCCTACCATCGTTAATCTTATCGATACTGAATTAATAGAAGCAGATCTCAAAGAAGCGAAAATGCTCCAGCCTGATGCCATTATCGTTGTCATGCATTGGGGCGATGAATACCAACTACAGGAGAATGCTGAACAAAGGATGTTGGCCAATAAAATCTTTTCGTGGGGTGCTGATATCATCATCGGTTCCCATCCACACGTAGTACAACCTGTAAAAGAAGTCGCTTTGGATAGTACCCATAACCTGGAAAAAGGCCTGGTAGCATATTCCCTGGGCAATTTTATTTCAGGACAGACCAAAACGAATACTGACGGCGGTATCATAATAGAGCTAACTCTTCAAAAGAATCTTACTAATGGTAAGACCACCCTGAAGGACCATTCCGTTACCCCGGTTTGGCGCTACATTTTTAAAGATGGCGATAAGACAGACTATGTATTGGTTACAGAAGAAGAGTTAGGAGCCAATGAAGATGAATATTTGACATCAACCGCTATTTCCAAAATGAATACCTTTTTGAAAAATTTGAAAAATCATTTAGGAAAATCAGATGCTCGCTTAAACTCTACGGTATCTTCAACAGTTGAAATGAAGTAAAAAACCAACATCCAATATGATAATTTCTGCCATTGCAGCTGTAGCGAAAAATAGAATAATCGGAATCGATAATGACATCCCATGGTTTTTGCCCCTGGACCTAAAATGGTTTAAAAAACAGACTTCAGGCCATCATATCATTATGGGAAGATCCACTTTTGAGTCTTTTGGAAAGCCATTACCCAACCGCACCCATGTTGTCATTACCCGCGATATGTTTTATGCTGCTTCTGGTTGTGTGGTGGTCCACTCTATAGAAGAAGCCATCGAATTTGCGCGAGAAAATGGTGAAGAAGAAGCTTTTATTATCGGCGGTGGTCAGATTTACAAACAAACGATGCCGCTCTGGGACAAATTCTATTGGACTGAAGTAGAAGCAGAACCAAATGGCGATGTCCATTTCCCTGAATGGGATCTGGCAGATTGGACCGAAACTTTTTGTGAACACCACGACCCGGACGAAAGACACAAATACGGATTTACCTTTCACATTTTAGAAAGAAAAAATAAAGCCTGAATCCCTAATGAAATTTCCTCAACCTATTCCCGTAAAAGAACTCGCTCGTGAATTGAATGCCAGGTTGATAGGCGATGAAAGCCTCCTTGCATACGGCATCAATGAAATACACAAAGTCCAGGCTGGAGACATTACCTTCTCGGATGTAGAGAAGTATTTTCAAAAATCTATTCAATCTGCAGCCACCATCATTCTGTTAAATGCAGAAGCACCCTGTCCGGAGGGAAAGGCTATTCTGGTTTGTGAAAACCCTTTCGAAGCCTATGACGGATTGGTGAAGCAATATCGACCTTTTAGACCTTTAACGGTGCAGATTAGCCCCGAAGCTAAGATTGACCCGACAGCCACCATAGAACCTAATGTAGTAATTGGCCCCGATGTTGAAATTGGCAAAAATTGCCATATACAGGCCAATACAACGATATATGAGCATACCATTATTGGTGACAATGTGATCATTGAGCCCAATTGTGTTATCAGTAGCAATGCGTTTTATTATAAGGCTTATAAAGATCATCGGAAAAAATGGCGGTCCGGTGGCCGTACCATTATAGAAAACGATGTGCATATCGGTGCAGGTTCGACCATCGCCAAAGGTGTTTCAGGTGATACCATTATCGGAAAAGGCACCAAGATTGATTGTCAGGTTCAAATAGGGCATGGTGCTGTAATCGGTACCAATTGCCTCATTACTGCTCAGGTCGGCATCGCCGGTAAAACTATTATCGGCAACGATGTTATCATATATGGCCAGGCTGGTATTGCTCACGGATTGCACATTGGCGATAAAGTGGTCATAGGTGCAAAATCCGGGGTGAGTAAAGATGTTAAAGAAGGGCAATTCATATTTGGATATCCTGCCCAGGATGGAAAATCCTTTTTAAAAGAAATGGCAGCACTACGCCAACTTCCCGCATTTTTAAAGCAATTCAAAAAGAATAAAGAAGATTAGTATGTCCATCGTAAATGAATTTAATGACTATCGTTCCAAGATGAACGATAAACTGCTGGCAGAGGACAATAAGGTCCTTAAGCGCTTCTTCAATCTTGATACAAATGCATATCAGGATGGAGCCTTGTCGGCAAAAACCAAGGAATTGCTGGGTTTGGTAGCATCTATGGTATTGCGATGCGACGATTGTATACGCTACCACCTGGGCACATGTTATGAATTAGGAGTAACCAAAGCCGAAGTGTTTGAAGTATTTGCTATCGCAAACCTTGTAGGGGGTTCCATTTGTATCCCACATACCAGAAGAGCTGTCGAATATTGGGAAGCCCTGGAGGAAGAAGCCTAGTCCTTTTCCTTCAATTTAACCTTCCATTCCGGGCAAACCGCCAAGACTTCAGTAAGGCGGGCCATGCTCGGCACAAATCGAACCTTCTTCCCAAAATAGCCGGGTTGATTGAAGGTAACTGTAACGATTTTTATAAAAGGGTAGGGGCTTATAGCAATGGTAGCTACACTTTCACGGCTGTATTTGAAATGTTTGACATAATTGGTCACATACATTTCATTGGTATCCATTTCCACCCTTTTCAAGCTAAAGATGGTGAAGTAAAATATGGCCAAAAAAGCTGCATATACTAAGGTAGCTCCAATACGAAGCGTGTTCCCTTCAATATTACCATAATACTGGTAATCCTGGATCCACAAGGCACCCACAAAGGCTCCAAAAAACACCAGGTAAAATACAGGGATGAATATTTTCAAAAACAAGGTCAGATTCGAAGAAACCTGAATCATAATTTTATCTTTTTTATCAATCAGTCTTGGTTAAGGACATCTCCGCTTCTGCTTTTTTGGCGTTTTTCTCTACCCTGGCAGAAATGAAAATGCTCAACTCATACAAAATGAAAAGTGGCATACCTACCAAAAACTGGGTCATAACATCAGGTGGTGTAATAATCGCTGCTAAAATCAAAATCACAACAAAAGCATGTCTGCGATAAGTACGCATAAATTCCGGTGTTACCAGACCTATTTTTGAAAGGAAATATACCAAAATAGGCAGCTCAAAAATTAGTCCTACCGGAATGGTAAACATGACCATATAGTTGACATAGGATGCAAGTGTGGGTACTGCCACCGCTCCTTCTATTTCATATCCTGCCAAAAAGGTGATTGCGAATGGTGAAATAACAAAGTACCCGAAAAGGATACCCATGGTGAAAAGCAATGAACAGATGAAAACAAAACCACGTGCCGCTTTTCGCTCCTTGTTATATAGACCCGGACTTACAAACCTCCAAATTTCCCAAAGGATAAATGGAAAGGCTACTGCCAGTCCTATAAAAAATGAAACCTTAAGGTGTGTAGTGAATAACTCTCCAAATCCAACACCCTGCACTTCAAATTTTGGTGGGAAAAAACAAAGATTGTCCTGGAGCCCAATCATGTTGGAGAAATTGCACAGCGCCTGGTAGGAAAAAAAGTTTTCGTATCGGGGCGCAAATAATAAATCGCTAAAGACAAAGTCTTTGGCGAAAAATGCTGCAATGGCAAACACCATGATCCAAATGGCACTGCGGAACAAATGACCTCTTAGCTCCTCCAGGTGCTCGAAAAAAGTCATTTCACCTTCCGGTTTCTCTTCCGTATCCTTAGGTTTGGATTTTAATCTGGATAACATAATCCCTTTTCGTTAAGTGGTGGCAAATGTACACATTAAGCTAATAGTTCAGTTCAATTTTCTACTTCCTTTTGCATTTGTTTGGACCAACACCTTATATCATAGTTTAAAAGACAGAAAATTGTCTGTCGGTACCTTCCTTTTATAGACCAATTGTAACATTTGGTCACATTTAGGGTTTACAAAAATGTAAAAGCTTGCAACCAACCTCCTTTCCATGTAATTTTAGAAACATTTTCTCGTTTCCTTAAAATCAAATTTTAATTTCCCGTTCCATTTCAGATTTTTATCTGTTTCTTGTTATTGTATCGTTAAAGGAGGCCAATGGCACGGAACTGGAACGAACTTTTTTGATAAAAGACTATTTTTACTTTCAATTCTACGCTTCAAACTATCTGACAAAATATATCACATGAAATTGCTTAGAGGATCATTGTTCTTTTCGTTGGTAGCTGTCGCTATACTTTTCGGTGCTTATTACCCAAGCATGGACAGCGAGCAGAAAGAATCTGTTTTAATCAATACTATCCTTACCAGCTTGCAGCGATTCCACTTCCAGCCGGTTCCGATCGATGACCAATTCTCAGAAAAACTATTCGACCTGTATATGGACAGGCTTGACGGCGGTAAGCGCTTTTTAACCAAGTCTGATGTAAAGGAATTGTCCAAATTCAAAGACGATTTGGACGATGAGGCAATGCAGGGGACTTTTACCTTTTTCGATAAAAGTTACGAATTGGTAAACAATGGTATCACCAAGACCCAGGGTTATTACAGAGATATTCTTTCAAAGCCGTTTGATTTTTCTAAAAAAGAAGAAGTTGAAACAGATGGTGATAAAAGAGATTTTGCGAGCTCAGATGAAGAATTGAAAGAGCAGTGGAGATTGATGCTGAAATATGAGGTCTTGAGAAGAGTTACCACCAAGTTGGAAGACCAGGAAAAAGGTGAAGACGAAGAATTGGCAGGTAAATCTTTTGAAGAATTAGAAGAAATGACCCGCAAAGACGTGTTGAAAGTCTATGATGACTGGTATGACCGTCTCTCTAAATTGCAAAGAAAAGATCGCCTTAGCGATTACCTCAATACCGTAACCAATGTGTACGACCCACACACCAATTATTTCGAACCAATAGAAAAGGAAAATTTCGATATCGGAATGTCAGGTAAATTGGAAGGTATTGGTGCCCGTTTGCAAACGGATGGAGATTACACAAAAGTTTCTTCAATTGTTCCCGGTGGCCCGGCCTGGAAAGGCAAAGATCTGGAAGAGAACGATGTAATCATGAAAGTGGCCCAGGGCGACGAAGAACCGGTTGATATTACCGGTATGCAAATCAATGATGTAGTTTCCTTGATCCGAGGTCCAAAAGATACGGAGGTAAGGTTGACTGTAAAAAAGGTAGATGGTCTGATAAAAACCATAACCATCCTGCGTGATGTGGTGGTACTGGAAGAAGGATTTGCCAAATCACTTATCATCGAATCTGATTTAGGTGATAAAGTTGGGTACATTAAATTACCAAGATTCTACGCTGACTTCGAAGATGCAAGCGGAAGATTCTGTTCTGATGATATCGAAACAGAATTGGGTAAATTGAAAAATGAAAGTGTAGATGGTATTGTATTAGACCTTCGTAATAATGGAGGAGGTTCTTTAAGAGACGTAGTAAAGATGGCCGGATACTTCATTGAAGAAGGCCCAATCGTGCAGGTGAAATCAAGAGGTCGTAAACCGGAGGTACTTTCTGATACCGACCCAAGCGTAAAATATGACGGACCATTAGTAGTGTTGGTGAATGATTTCTCAGCATCTGCTTCTGAAATCCTCGCTGCTGCCCTGCAGGATTATGACCGTGCAGTTATTGTAGGGACCAATTCCACTTTCGGAAAAGGTACAGTACAGCGCTTCTTCGATTTGGACAGAGCTATCATTGGAAATAATGAAGTAAAACCACTGGGTCAGATCAAGTTGACCATGCAGAAGTTTTACCGTGTAAATGGTGGCTCCACCCAATTAAAAGGTGTAATTCCGGACGTTATTCTTCCAAGTAGTTACGCTTACATCGAAACCGGTGAAAAAGAAAATGACTATCCTTTGGAATGGACCGAGATTCCATCTGTAGAATATAGCCAGGATGTGTACGAGGTAAATGGATTGGATAGAATCGTTGCTAGCAGTGAAAAAAGAGTTGCACAAAACGATGTCTTCCAAAAAGTGGAAGCAAATGCGGTACGCTTGAAAGAACAAAGAGACCTTTCAAAATATCCACTTTCACTCCATGAATTCCAAACCTGGAATGACGAGTTGGAAGCAGAGGCAAAAGAATTTTCAGACATGTTTCAGCCAATTGAATCTATGAAGATTCGCAACTTGACAGTAGATGCTCCGGGCATTGAGGCCGAAGAATCTAAAAAGGCTAGAAATGATGAATGGTTGAAAGATGTTCAAAAAGATGTTACCTTGTACGAAACTTTAAACATCTTGCACGACTTGATTTCAAATTCAGTCGCTGACGTAAGAAAAAATTAATCTATCCGAAAACAGCAAAAAAAGGCAGCCATCATGGCTGCCTTTTTTGTTTATATGCATCTTTTTTAAATATTTGCCGAATAAGTAGTTTTAAACCAATTCGCAGATGTCCTTTCAAATTGTTCAAACTCAAATTCTCAATAAAGAAACCAGCCTGGAGACCCGGGTGAACCAATATCTGGCTGCCATAAAGGCGACCAAGGATTTTAATGTGTTTATAGAAGTTTTTGAAAAGGAGGCACTCGATAAAGCGAAAGCCCTGGATGCTAAAATTCAAAAAGGAGAAGGAGTAGGCAGGTTGTGTGGAATGGTGGTATCCATCAAAGATGTATTGTGCGTGAAAGGAAAGGAAGTGACCGCAGCATCCAAAATGCTAAAAGGTTTTGAGAGTTTATTTACCGCAACTGCCATCCAACGTTTATTAGATGAAGATGCCATTATTATAGGTAGAGTCCATTGCGATGAATTTGCAATGGGATCCTCAAATGAAAACTCGGTGTACGGTCCGGTCAAAAATCCGATTGCCCCTAATTTAGTGCCTGGAGGTTCGTCAGGAGGTTCTGCAGCGGCAGTTGCCTTGGATACTTGCGACATTTCTATTGGTAGTGATACAGGAGGATCGGTCAGACAACCTGCTGCATTTTGTGGCGTAAAAGGATTCAAGCCAAGTTATGGAAGGATATCTAGGTATGGTTTAATAGCTTACGCTTCGTCTTTTGACCAAATTGGTATCCTGGGCAAAGACACAGATGCTATGCGGATGGTTTTGCAGGTGATGGAAGGAGCGGATGACTGGGATGCGACCTGTATCGATTTTCCCAATTCACCATCTTCCTTCGATAAAGAAACCAAAATTGCCTGGATGCCTGACCTGGTCAATCACCCTGGTATGGATCCGGACATAAAAAAAGAAACCCTTGACGCTATACACGCTATCAAAGCTGCAGGCTATCAGGTAGAGGAGGTTGAGTTTCCCTATATAGATTATGTAATACCCACCTATTATATTGTAACCACTGGAGAGGCTTCCACCAATTTGTCTCGTTATGATGGTATCAGGTATGGTTATCACCACCAGGGAGCAGATTCACTGGAGGCATTGTATACCGGCAATCGTACAGAAGGATTTGGAAAAGAAGTAAAGCGGAGGATTATGCTGGGTACTTTTGTATTAAGCGCAGGCCATTATGATGCTTTTTTTGGAAAAGCACAAAAAGTGAGAGGACTCCTGAAAAGAAAAATGGAGGAAATCTTGTCTGAGTATCCGGTTATTATAAGTCCGGTGAGTCCGGTTAGACCCTGGCAGATAGGAGAGAAGTTGACTGATCCGGTGTCGGTTTACCTTGCAGATATTTATACGGTGTTGGCCAACTTATGCGGGATACCTGCCATTAGTATTCCTTTGAATAAGGCTGAAAGTCCATTTGCTGCTTTGCAACTGATGGGGCCAAAAGGTGCTGATCACAACCTCCTGGCCCTTTCAGAAAACTGGGAAGCTATTCTTTAAAACCAGTTAGCTCCTAATCCCATACCTGGCCATGGAATTCTCAATAAAATTAGAATTAGACCGATAAGGAAAAATGTGAAAATAGTTTTTGCCTTTTTTCCTTCCGCTGCCTTTTTCGCTTTGATGTATCCTACAGTAATCAAGGCAATACCAATCACCATAAGTGATATGTGTTCTACTGAATAAAAGCGAGACAGTTTGTCTGCCATATCAAAAGTTACATAAGGGCTTATAAAATAAAGTATAAGTCCAAGCAGCAATTGGATATGCGTACTTATAAAGGTGTAGAGGGCCAATTTTTGGTCACCATCGCTCCAAACCTGGTTTCCCTTCCTCTTTTTGAATGCATTAAATATAGTTACTAGGAGTAATATCAGCACGATCCATCTGAATCCGGAGTGTGCATGCTTGAGCATTTCTAACATAGGTATATTATTTAAGTGATAAGTCTTGCAAACATAAAAAACGGAAAGTAAATCAATCTTTGAAAGAAAAAGTTCTTTTAAAAATAATGATTTCGTGTGGATGAAAAAAAATGTAGTAAAAAGTGAAAAAAATTTGTGTTTGGAATAGTTGATTTGGCCTAGATCAAATTTCGAAAAAGGGGATAAAAGGAAATTAAATTTATCAAAAGTGGCCTTCAGGAAAATCAACTGAGATTTACCCTTTTAAAAAAGGCTAAAATCAGAAGATTATTTTTGAAAAACATTTGGTGGTTTGATCCTGCATCCCTATCTTTGCGTTCCGTTTTGAAAAAAGCGGTAAAAGAAAGTTCCTTGATAATATGGGATAGAGCTAAGGTTCTCTTTAATCGAATTTAGAATTCGTTAATTTACAATGAGTAAAAAGGTTTCAGCTTTTCGATAATAATACAATTATTGCTGTTTGATTTTCGGATTGGATGGTAA
>JAGQWW010000088.1 GCA_020436955.1 Saprospiraceae bacterium
AATCTCAGCAGTGAGGGGTGCCACTCCCTTAGGGTTTTGCGTTATTTCCAGGGTGTCGATGACCTCCCCGTTTGTATTATCATCTTTTTTACAGGCAGCAAAAACCAGTAGAACAAGGACAAAAAGCCTCCAATTCATATTGTATCATTTTGGATAAAAATAGAAATAAAAAAAGGAGCGAGAATTAATCCCGCTCCTTTTTTACAATATAGGTAGATGTCCTTATTTTAAATTGTAGACTGCAACTCCGGCGTTGTTATTCGTTACCACTACTGTTTGTTTGCCTGCCTTGTTTGGCACACTCACAATACCTCTAGCGTCCAGGCTGGCCCAAAAACCTGTTTCACGGTTAGGAATCCATTTTACCATTCCGTTTTTCTGTCCAAGCAAGACCCATCCGTCACCGGCATCTAGTCTTCCGGATTCGATTTCCAGTCCATAATCGTTTCCAACTGCCATGATATCATCGATTCCATCCTGATTGATATCCATTGTAATCAATCCTTGAATGGTTGAAATCTGTGCTTCATCCGGCATTCTTTCCTTGGTAAATTTTCCACTTGCAGTACCCCAGAAAATACAGCTGCCCAATTCATACACTTTTTTATGAATGGCCTGTTTTTTCAATTCAGGGCTTAAAATGTCATCAATACTTGCTTTGGCATATGGTTCATATCTAACAAACTTCTTCTTCATTGCAGGCACCTGCGAAATCAACATATTTCTATGGGTAAGCGGATAACAGGCTCCACCTTCATAATAAGTGTAGATTGGGTCTATCTGACCATTATTGTCTATGTCAGTTGCATATACTTCAATTGGTTCTTTTTCGCTTGCTTTCAATCTACAATTTAACCCCAGATTTCCGGCAGCGATATCCTTGATACCATCTCCATTAAAATCTCCGATAGTGATTTTGTTCCACCAGCCATCGGTATTGCTGAATCCAAAATCAGCAGATACGTCCTTAAAGCCTGTTGCGTTCACCTCGAAAACCATGATTGGCATCCAATCACCCGTTACAATCATTTCAGTTTTTCCGTCTCCATTGAGATCATCGAAAACGATTTCCTTGACTATTCCCAATGCTGAAAAGGCGGGCAAAAGTGTAGCTGTTACGTCGGTAAAAGTGCCATCGTTGTTATTGGCAAAGAGGTAACCCTGGGTAACTTTTGGAAATTCGCCCGGCTTAACTGTTCCACCAACAATAATGTCCAAATCACCGTCCTGGTCAAAATCAAAAGCGGCTGCAGCACCACTTGCTTCATCTATCCCATTTAAAGCGGTGTTCACTGCCTGGAATTGGCCGGAACCATTGTTGATATACAGTCTATTTTGATAAAATCCTTTTCCGTAGGGCGCTTCATTTCCACCATTGGAAACAAAAATATCATTAGCACCGTCGCCATTAATATCAAAAATAACCGCATCCATGTTTTCGTGGATCACGTCTGCGTCAAATACTGGTTGAGGTGCTTTTTGAAATTGGCCATTAGCGGTTTGGAAATAGATCTCAGCTGTTGTGCTAAAGGATGCTCCCAGATATAGGTCTTCCAATCCATCCCCATTCAAATCGCCGGCTGCAATACAAGGTCCCATTTGGGAATACCTCCTGTGCAACAAACGTTCGCGATCAAAATCTTCAAAAGCATTTTCAACATGGGTATAGTTGATGCCTAAATTGTTATTTTGATATGTGAAATATGCTCCTTGTGGTTGTTTGGGGGCGTATTTCCCTGATGCATCAGCAGCGTTTACGGTTATTGTTTGGTTTGCCTTTACATTGGTCAATTCCTGGAAGGCACCATTGGGCCAAACAACCGTCAATTTTTGAATGCTATTTTCCTTTCCAAGACCGAAATGCAAAGATTGGTCAGAGGAAGAAAGGAACCCACGGGTCAATTGTTTTTCCTGCACCTGGGTGAGGTCCTTATTTTCAAGTATGACTTTGGCGCCGATGCCAGCAAGATTTCCAGCCGCGCCGTTCAAGCGAACATTTAAATAGTTATTTGCCAGCTTTTCACGAGCATTATTCTTATAGATAAAGGCCTTATCGTCCGTGTTGTGAACAACAATGTCAAGGTCTCCGTCATTGTCAAGGTCGGCATACACTGCTCCATTTGAAAATGATTTTTCATGGAAACCCCAGGCATTCGTAACATCTTCGGTAGCGATACCGCCTGTATTCTTAAACATTTTATTAGGTATCTTCACAGATGGCATAAAGCTGCTGACCAATTTGAAGTTGTTAAGATCAGCTCCGGATGCTTTCAACGAATCCAAAATATAATCTGTGAATTCAAGGTCGTTTACATCCCTTTTCATACCATTGGTGATGTAAATATCTTTCCATCCATCATTGTCAAAGTCAGCTAATAGCGGTGTCCAACTCCAATCTGTTGCATGGATACCCGCCATAGGGGCTACTTCCTTAAATCCTCCGGCACCATTATTCAAAAACATCATGTTGCGCATGATTTGGTGTCCAAACCCAAGTTTTACCAGGGTGGAGTAGCGGTCCAGCTTCATGACAGTACCATTGCGTTTTTGACGGTAATTATCATCGGCCAACATGTCGAGTGTAACGATGTCCATCAATCCATCATTATTGATGTCTGCGACGTCGGTACCCATGCTAAAATGGGCCATGTGACGGAAATAACGTTGCCATTCATCCTTGAAGGTACCGTCGCCCTGATTAATGTACAGGTGGTCAGGTTCTACGTAATCATTTGCAACGTAAATATCAGGTAAGTTATCTTCGTTAGCATCAATAAAATTGACACTTAAGCTAAAGGCTCTGTTGTTGATGCCTGCTTTTTGGCTAACATCTGTAAAGGTGCCATCGCCATTGTTTTGGTATAGACGGTCGGTCTCTTCCGGTGTTTTAGGGTCATTTTTCCTTACCGGTTTACCATCGATATTTTCAACGAAAGTTTGACTATTCGTCATAAAATCAGCCGGGCGATTGATGATATACACATCGAGGTCGCCGTCCATATCGTAATCAAAAAAATTAGCTTCCGTAGATGGGCTATTTAGGTCCAGACCGTATTCGGCCGCCATATTTTTAAAGGTTCCATCCTTTTGATTAATGTAAAGAACATTGTCTCTACCAAGTGGGGTGTCGCCTGTTCTACATTGATAAATGTCCGGCCAACCATCGTTATTGATGTCGACTACTGCCACTCCTGTTTTAGTACCAGCCCCAAGTGCAACACCTGCCTTTTCGGTTACATTTTCAAATTGTAGGTTTCCTTTGTTGAGATAGAGTTGGTTTTCACCGGTTACCGCAACAAAATATAGATCCAATAGTGAGTCCTGATTGAAGTCAGCAGTACCGACACCACCACCTATGTACAGATAATTTGCACTGAAGTAATTGAAGTTCTCACTTTCGTTGATACGGTTAATGAAGTCTACTCCGGTTTGATCGGATGGTAGCAATTCAAATATTTCCGGTTCAGCAGTAGTGTTAGTCGAAGTTTGATCAGGTGACTCATTTTTGCCACATGCGGCCACCAGGATCAGTAAAAAGATTATCGGGTATAATTTTGTTGGGAGTCTCATGGAATCATTTATTTTTTTCCTTTCGGGTTGATACTCAGACACCAACTACTAACGGCAATCATGGATTGCTGTTACAATGTTTAACAAAAACTATTGAAATAGGTAGGAATTTGGGCAAGTGTGTGCTTTACAAGGGAAAAAACTCTTTTGATTTAGCAGAAATTTGTAATAAAAAGGTTTTATCTGCTGGCAATTCCACCATTATCATAATTCCTTTGGAAGGATAGAAATAAATTAAAGAGCCTTCCTGCGATTGAATTTCCTCCGGAGGTCCTAATTTTTTCTTGAATTCAGTTGAAGACATATTGAAACCCAAACCAAAAGGGAGCCTGGTGAATCCTAGCATATAATTTTCATCATTATTGAAATACCAGACCGCGGTTATTTTCCTGTTTTCAGTTTTGTCCGTAAGGATTGAAAATCCTCTATACATGTAAACAAAAGCCTCTTCATTTGAAATGATGTTTTTTTCTTTCCCAAACAGGGTGTAGAGGATATTCCTCCCGGAAAAGCCAATAAGTTTAGGGATATTATTTGCCCAGTGTTTGAATTTTAAATTGGAGAGCACGAATTTTTTCCCGTTTTCTCCTGTAATTCTCAGTGATGAAATATCCTCTCCCTGATTAATAAACATCGCACTAACTGAATCGCCGGCCCAAAAATATTCCATGAAGATTTTTTCATTGCCCATTTCATGCAAAGGCTTTTTAAAATGTGCGACCATGATAGGGAAGGTCATTTTTTCAGCATTCTTCCTATTCCCATTAAAGGTGAAACCGGGGAATACGACCTGGTCATAGGGAATAAATGGGTCCGTTGCTCCTTTATAAAAAGTAACCTGGCTGCATACTTTATCATCAATAAGTATACTAATACCTTTGTAGATATAGGTTTTGAGCCCATCATCTCCTTTTAAAATATCAGATTCTTTTCCTAATAAGTTGAGTACTTCATTTTTATCCTTTCCAATGAGATTGACGATGGATTCGAAGGAGGCATCATTTGCCATTAAAGGGCCGGAGAATAGGAAAAATAACAACAAATGAAATATGAATTGCCTCATTTTGAAGTCAATTAGAAAGTTTTAGAATTCAATAAAGTTAAGGAACATTTCAAAAACCGGAACACTTTTAAGAACGGCTTTGAGGGATTAAATTCAATTCCACAAATACATACCTAATCCTATGATTAACCAACCATAACATACAAAAGCTACATATTTTAATATGCTTTCCAGGGTTTGACCCTTGGGTGCCATCTCTTTCATGTAATGCAATGCTTTATATTTTTTGAATCCAAGCCAGATGAGAAAGGCTGAGAGAAACAAAAATGCCAGGTTTAGATAGAATGAATAATCTAATTTAAAATAGGTCATTTGTTGAATTTTAGCCCTTGAAGGATTTGGCAGGTATCCTAAAAAATCCAATCCGTAGTGTAAAGCTAAAGCTGTTCCAATAAGGGAGGCGAATAATAAGAATAAGATGAAAAGTGCCATCTTCCAACCATAATACTTGGCGTTGATGCGGAGTACCGGGAAGACTACCAGATCGCTGAAAATGAATGCCATGACACCGGCAAAGCTTACGCCTTTTCCAAATAATAATGCTGCCAAAGGAATATTGCCCATACTGCCGATAAAGGTTAAAAAGGCCACAAAGGGACCTGCTACAACATGCTCTATGATCTCTGGAAAGGTGTAATTGGTTTGGTCCACTCCTGAATGGATAAATAGCGTGCTGAAAAAGCTATCGGGTACAAAGACTGCAACAATTCCGGCAATGGTAAATCCAACACTTACATCCTTCCAAACCATTTTCCATTCCATTCCATATTGCTTTGCCACCTTGGCCCAGTTTTCTTCAGATCTTATTTTTTCAAGGAAGGTAAAGTTGTTGTCTTCATCCATCATTTGGTCTCCATTATTGTCCAAATGCTTCCTTGCTTTCTGAATAAGCTTTGTAGGCTTTATGATCCTGACTAATATCCAGCTCATTAGGATCAATAATATTCCTCCCAGGTATTCGCCCACTACAAATTGCCAGCCCAGGAAAATCGAAATGATGATGCCCAGTTCAATAACCAGGTTGGTAGAAGAAAGCAAAAAGGCAATTGAAGCGATAAATGTTGCTCCTTTTTTAAAGAGCGATTTGGTAGTGGCCAAGGCTGCGAAACTGCAGGAACTGCTAATAAAACCAAAGAAGGTGCCCAACAACACCCCGCGCGTTTCGTTTGACCCCATGGTTTGCTTCATCCGTTTTTCAGTTACGAAAATCTGGATCATACTGGATATTAAATACCCTAACGCAAATGCCCAAAGTGCCATCCAAAAAAAGCCCAGGCTAGTGTAGGCTGCTTCTCCCCATTTTGTAAAAAAAGTATGCAAGGACATGATAGAATCAAATAAAAGAAAAATGAGTTTTCCTTTATTTGATCACTATAAGGACTGGTATGTTCAAAATATGGAAATGAAAAGGAGATTTCCACCTACCGCTTATTCATCAATGGTAATAACCACCTTGCCTTTATGCGTTGCTTTTCCAAATGACAGGATAGCATCAGCTGATTTTTCCATAGGGTAGGGACCATCAATGTGGGTTTTTAGTTTTCCTTGTTCAAACCAGGATACGATTTGGTACAGACCCTGATTGGGCCGAAGCGCTAACATCCGAAGGTTTTTCTTGCCAAGGAATTTATTGACAAACATTATTTTAATCAGCTTAGGAAGGTCTCCACCAACTGTTACAAATACACCACCCGGAAGCAAGGCTCTTTCATAATCAGAAGGATTTCTGGTGCTTCGGGCATCCAATATTAAATCGTATTGCTCACCGGTCTTTGTGAAATCAATCTTTTTATAATCAATTACATGATCATAACCCCAATTTTTCATGGTGTCTAACTTTGCAGCGGTATCGACGCCTGTTACTTCTGCACCATACATTTTGGCAATTTGCACTCCGAATATGCCAACACCACCACCAGCACCATTTATCAGAATCTTTTGACCTTCCTTGATATTACCTTCCTTGATCAATCCCTGATAAGCCAACATGGAGGCATGGGGTAAGGAAGTAGCTTCAGCAAATGTAGCGTTTGAAGGCATTTTGAAAATAGCCTGTTCACGAAGGCAAATGTATTCAGCAAAAGTTCCAAAGAAATAATCGGAAGTATCACCAAATACCTTGTCACCTGGTTTGAAGTTTTTAATTTGGGAACCTACGGATTCCACAACACCTGCATATTCCATCCCGGGCAAACCATTTTTGGGTTTAAAAATGCCATGCATCAAACGATACAACTTGGGTTCACCGGTAACCATTGTCCATTCATAATCATTAACGGTAACTGCTTTGACCTTAATCAAAACCTCGTCTGGTTGAGGTGTCGGCACCGGTTTGTCAAGTATTTCAATATTACCGGTTTGAGCATAATGTGAAATGTGGATGTATTGCATGGGGAGGGGGATTCTGGATGCTGGATTTTGGATGCTTGTTGCTGGTTTTATTTTTTTGATGTCTGCTTTTGGGTATAATGATAGTAAATGTTATTGGCACAGGGCTTTTGTCCTATTCCAAATAGCTGTTGGCTGTTTAAAGATCGAAAGTTAATCTTGAAATTAAAAAGGATAAAAAGCCTTGTATAATTTATTCGACAAGCTGAATGGATTGTAAGACTGATACATCCAAGCAGCAACCAGAATCCAGCAACTAGCGACCAGCCCCCAGCTCCTAAGCACCAATTTCCTTTACCTGAATAATCTTTACCGGACAGGCGTCAGCGGCTTTTGTTATGGAGGGAAGGTCTGGGGTGAAAGGTAATTTTACGGTGTGGAATCCGCGTTTTTCGGTGCTGTGCAGGAGGACTGATTTGCCATCTTTTTTGGACATACGGAAATTGGCAGGGTCCAGCTCTGCGCAATAATTACAACCTATACATTTTTCTCGCTGGAGGGTGATTACGACCATTCCGATGCTACGATTTTGTAGAGTTTGTCAGATGGACGAATTTTAAAATCAACCGGTATGGAGATAATGGTGCCTTTGGTAGCTTTATCGACTATATTACCTTCATCGGTTCTTATTTCTTTGATTTCAAATTCTTTTGCTCCTGTAGTTGGGCCTGTAACCAAAACTGTGTCGCCTACTGACAGGTCATAAGCATCGATAGAAAATTCACCCACTTGTATATTACTAAAATAGGAACGGCCTTTGCCAATGAAAACCTTCTTTTGGGTAGCCATTGAACCGTTAGATTTTGACCACTCACCAAGTTTTTGACCAAGATAATATCCATCCCAGAAGCCTCGGTTGTAAACGGTAGAAAGGTCTTCCATCCATTGGTCTACTTTTTCCTCATTGAAAGTACCATCAGCCACAGAGTCGATGGCTTCTCTGTAACATCGGGTTACGGTACCGACATACTCCGGAGCTCTTCCTCTACCTTCCAGTTTCAACACCTTGACACCTGCATCAACTATCTGGTCCAAAAATCCAATAGTACATAAGTCCTTGGGGGACATCATGTATTCATTATCGATTTCAATTTCAAATCCGGATTCCTGGTCTATGACGGTATATTTCTTTCGGCAATTTTGCTTGCAAGCACCACGGTTGGCGGAGCTATTGTGCGAATGTAAACTGAGATAACATTTGCCTGAGACAGCCATACATAATGCACCATGTCCAAATATTTCAATTTCAATAGGTCGACCGGAAGGACCTGTAATGTTCTCTTTTTTAATGCCTTCCACGATTTTCTTCACCTGAGAAATACTCAACTCACGACTCAATACCATTGTATCTGCAAAAAGGGAATAGAATTTTACTGTCTCAACGTTTGTAATATTTACCTGTGTAGAAATATGCAACTCCATCCCAATCTCCCGACAATATGCCATCACCGCCTGATCCGCCCCGATGATTGCAGTAATACCTGCATCTTTTGCTGCATTGCATATTGTTTTAATCAATGACAAATCATGATCATATATAATGGTGTTGAGTGTCAGGTAAGACCGAACACCTGCTTCCTGCGTCCTGCGAGCGATCTCATACAAATCGTCCAGGGTAAAATTGATGGAGGAGCGTGCCCGCATATTCAATTGTGTCACCCCAAAATACACTGAATCTGCTCCATTGTCTATTGCTGCCTGCAAAGCTTCAAATGAGCCGGCCGGCGCCATCAGCTCTATTTTCCCATTATTGGTCATACTTCCTGATAATTTGACCGCAAAGGTG
>JAGQWW010000089.1 GCA_020436955.1 Saprospiraceae bacterium
CATAGGTACCACCATGGCGAAAGCAGGCTCAAAAGAAGCCTTTTATAAAGTCGATTTTGAATACAATTATAATGTGGCCCAACTGGCTGAAGCAAATAAAGTAAACCAGTGTTTATTAGTAAGTAGTGTGGGCGCGGATGAAGATTCAATTTTCTTTTATTCAGAGGTGAAGGGAAAACTGGAAAAGGCCATCAAAGAATTGAGTTTTTGGTCTATCCATATATTTCAACCCTCCTTATTATTGGGAGAAAGAAATGAAAATCGATGGGGAGAAGAAGCTGCCGGGGTGTTGGGCCGAATCATCAACAAATTTACCGGAGGCTTATTAAACAAATATAAACCGGTGGAGGCTGATGTGGTAGCACAGGCCATGGTAGAAGCCGCCCAGCAATTGAAACCTGGTGTACATGTCTATCCGTCCCATTATTTGCAATCTTTAGCGGAAGAAACGGACAGACTTTTGAGGGAAGCTTAATCGTTTTTTATGAAACGGTGAATCCTATCCAAAACCGTTTCATTTTTCAATAAACGGTAATGACCCAAACCTTCTGTAGCTACTAAAATTGTGTTGTCCCAGTTTTCATAGATGTCCCTGGCAAATGAAAATGGAACTACATTGTCCCATTCGTCATGAATTATCATTACCTCATTCACTTTTAGTCCTTTCCCCAATACCGGTAATCCTAAATCCTGTATTTTTTCTCCGGCCACCTTTTCCATGCGCATCCTGACACGTTTTGCTACTGATTTAGGCATTTTCATGACCTCTACTGCTTCTTTAAAAATACTTTCCATGGTGGAAGGTACCGCCAACATGACCAATTTGTCCAAATGCATATCCTTGATGTACCGTTGCATACAATAAGTGATAGCTGCGCCTCCAAATGAATGCGTTATAACCACATCCACCTGGCCAATCCTGGTAATAAGCGCTTTTAGTGCACCTGAAAAGTGAATCAAATGGGTTCTTTTACCGGTTGAATTACCATGGGCAGGGCCATCAAAGGCAACAACTTTATAACCATCTTTCAAAAGCATAGGGACCAATGACCTCAAGGCGGTTCCTCTTGATTCCCAGCCATGTACGAGTATAGCTACTTTTTCCCCATCTCCCCATTCATAGCCCTTGAGTAATTCTCCGGCATACAAAAAGTCGAAGATGCGGGCGCTTTCCAGCAATTCATCAGACAATTTATGTTTGGCCCGTACTTGTGGAGTGGCAAACAATTTAAACGCAATTTGAGAAGTAAAACCCGGGAAAATTCTTCCAAAAGTTTGCAGGAATATCTTTACCAATCCGAGCATAGAAGGGTAGGAGCGCTTAGGATCCTTTCGCTTATAGGCCGGATCAATGGTTAGCTTTTCAAAGGTGGTGACGGTTTCCATTATCTGATTTTAGGATCTGATTTTTTGTAATTCATTTTGTAAAAAGCGGGCAATTCGGCTAAAATGATCGTTGGACTTTTGAACCTGCGACAATAAAGCACCTCCTTCAATACAGGCAATAAAGATGGTCGCAAAATCTTCAGGTACAACATCCTCTTTAATCTCGCCTTTTTCAATTCCTTTTTGAATGGTTTTTGAAAGTCGCTTATGCCAGATACTTATTGCATGTTTTACCCGCGGCTGCATGTAAGTATTATGATAGTCCGTTTCTGCACCGGCATTTAAAATGGGACAACCACCATCAATGGGTGGCCTTGTTATGTGTTCTTCATAAAATCGAACAACCTCGCAAAGCTTATCAACTGAGTTTTCCATAGCCTGGGTTCTGACGGAGATCAAATCCCAGATTTGCTGGACAGCATAATCAAAGGCAGCTTCTGCTATTTCTTCTTTGCTTTTAAAATTTCCATACAATCCACCCTTTGTCAATCCGGTCACTTCCATAAGATCGCTCATCGAGGTTCCGGAAAAGCCCTGCTTGTTAAACAATACAGCTGCTTTTGCGACAATCATGTCTCTGGTTGATTCTTTTTTAGACATACTACACAATTTGAAGCAAAAATAAACCGACCGGTCGGTTTATTAAAATTATCCCTCACTTTTAACAAAAAAGTCTCTGGCGAAAATCATTTTGTTTTTACTGCGGTATCGCTATTTTCACGACGGATATTAAAAAGATTCCTAATTCAAGCAACAGGAGGAAAGGCAAATGGAAAAAATTTATTTGTTATTGGGCTCTAATATTGGAGACCGAGCAAAACATTTAGAGGAAGGCAGGAAAATGATTGAAAAGCAAATCGGAAAAATTACCGGAGCTTCTCATTTGTATGAAACAGCTCCCTGGGGTTTTAAGGATCAGGATGATTTTTATAACCAGGCAGTGGAAGTTGAAACCAACAAATCTCCTAAGGAGGTCCTAACAATTTCTAAGGAGATTGAAAAGGAAGTAGGAAGGCTATCCAATGAAAAGTGGCACCCACGCATTTTGGATATTGACATATTGCTCTTTGGTAAAAAGGTATTGGAGGAGGAATCATTGCAAATTCCTCATAAGAGTATGCATGAAAGAAATTTTGCTTTGATTCCATTAATGGAGTTGGTCCCTGAACTTATTCATCCAAAACTTGATCTAACCATTGAAGAGTTGTTTTGGAACTGTGAAGACGATTTAGATGTCATCAGATTAGACTAAATACATATATCATGAAAAGAATTTACACCCTCTTATTTTCCCTGTTTTCCCTTTGTTTGTTTGGGCAGACAGATTTGATCATCACCGGAGTTTTTGATGGACCACTTACAGGTGGAGTACCCAAAGGCATTGAAGTATTTGTTTTAAATGATATTGCCGATATGAGTACGTATGCTTTAGGTTCGGCCAACAATGGTGGAGGTACTGATGGTGAGGAATATTTTTTCCCGGCAGTCAGTGCAACGGCAGGAGATTACCTCTACGTAACCAATGACAGTGCCGGATTTGTTGCCTTTATCGGTTTTTCTCCTGACTTTCTGGATGGAGGAAACGCCTCAAACGTAAATGGTGACGATGCTATTGAATTGTTTTTAAATGGTACCGTAGTGGATGTTTTTGGCGATATTAATACTGATGGTACCGGCGAACCATGGGAATATCTCGATGGTTGGGTGTACCGCAAAAATGGAACGGGACCTGACGGCTCTAATTTTAATGTTGACAATTGGATTTACAGTGGTATCGACGTCTTTGATGGCCAGGACCAAAATTCGACATCACCTTCACCCTTTCCGTTAGGCACTTACCAGGCAGGCAATATGCCTATGGTCGTTGCAAACAACGATTTTGTCCAAACCGGATATAATGAAGAAGTAACTTTTGATCCAATTGCCAACGATGCTATCCCAACAGACTGGACCAGTATCATTATTTTGACCACCACTGTTAATGGAACATCTACAGTGAATTCTGATGGTTCTGTTACATATATGCCTGCAACAGATTTCTGTGGAGAGGATTCGCTTCAATATGAAGTTTGTGAAAATGCCCTTTGCGATTCAGCATGGGTATTTATTTCTGTTGCTTGTCCACCTACTTATCCTCCATATACAGTCGAACAGGTAACCGGAAACGATTCAAATGGCGTTGCCGATTCACTTGAGGTGTCTTGTGAGCTTCGGGGTGTGTTGTATGGAACTAACCTAAGACCTTCCGGAATTCAATTCACCTTGATCGATGAATTTGGTGATGGTATTGGCCTATTCAGTTTTGATAATTTTGGCTTATCGCTAAAAGAAGGAGATGAAGTAGTAGTTAGAGGTGCTGTTGAACAGTTTAACGGCCTTACTCAATTAGCAGTAGATACAGCTTTTGTTGTAAGCGAAAACAATCAATTGATAGATCCTGTAATCGTTACCAAATTGGATGAATCAACTGAGTCCCAGTTAATCTCCATCGAAGGGCTTTCATTGGTAGATGCTGCTGATTGGACCAACAGCGGAAGCGGTTTCAATGTTAGGGTCACCAACAACGTTGATACCTTTATCATGAGAATTGATAACGATGTTGATATTTATGGTACTATGCCACCAACCAGCAGATTTATCTTATACGGTATTGGCGGGCAATTTGACAGTTCCTCACCTTATGATGGAGGCTACCAAATTTTGCCAAGATATCTTGAAGATATAATGATCATCGAAAGTGTAAAAACACCAGTGTGGGCTGAGGATATAAAAGTTTATCCAAATCCTTTCCATGAAAATTTGACCTTGGAAGGTGTCGAAAATGTAGAATCCTTTAGAATATTCAACCAAATTGGTCAACTTTGCCACCAATCTTTTGAAAAGGGACAATCGGTACAGTTGCCATTGGGTAAATTAAAGCAAGGAACGTACACGATTGTGTTTATGAAGGATGGCCAAAGCTATCCAGTACACATTCAAAAACAGTAAAATTTTATGGTCCACGAAGCAATAAAAGTTCTATTTGAAGACAATCACCTGTTGGCAGTAGCCAAACCTGCAGGTTGGTTAGTGCATGGTGATGAGACAGGGGATGAGTCTTTGCTCGATTGGGCCAAGGAATATATCAAAATACGATACCAAAAACCGGGTGCTGTTTACCTTGGAGTCATCCACAGGATAGACCGCCCGGTTAGTGGTGTTGTCATTTTTGCACGTACCAGCAAAGCGCTGGAACGTATGAACGAGCTTTTCAAAAAACGTGAAGTTGAAAAGACTTATTGGGCCATCACCGACCATCGTCCGGATCCCTTGGAAGGCACCCTTACTGATTATCTTGTAAAGGACAATACCAAAAACATGGTCAAAGCCCTGGATCGCCCTAGCCGCCGCAACCCGGATGCCAAAAAGTCGGTCCTCAATTACAAACTAATCGCCGAAATCGACAAACACTTCCTTTTAAAGGTAAACCCTATAACCGGACGCTCCCATCAAATCCGCGTCCAACTAGCCAAAAAGGGCTGGCCCATCATCGGCGACGTCAAATACGGCCACAAAACCCCCAACCACGACGGCTCCATCTACCTACACTGCCGCTCTATGTCATTTGTACACCCCATCAAAAAAGAAAAAGTAACCATCACCGCCAACTCCCCCAAACTAGAGTTCTGGAATTGGTTCGGAGAGTGGAAGGAGGAGGGGGTTTGATTTTAGATTTTAGATTTTTGAATCTTGATTTTTGATTTGTTTGATACCTTTTATTAGGTTTTGGTACTAAGAGGTATGGATGCAAACAAACTTGAAGAAAGACTGATAACATTTGCGGTTGAAACGGTAAAGTTCCTTCGACAACAACCCAATACTATTCTTTCCATTCCAATCAAAAAGCAATTGGTTAGAGCTTGTACCTCACCAGCTCTAAATTATGGTGAAGCCAGAGGGGCTGAATCAAAAAGAGATTTTATTCATAAGCTAAAATTGGTTTTGAAGGAATTACGCGAAACTCATATTACACTAAGGATAATCAAAGGGCTAAATGGAGAAAATCCGGACTTAAATGAGTTATTAAATGAAGCAAATCAATTAATAGCCATTTTTGTAAAAGCAACCAAAACATTGGACGAGAAAAGATAAATCAAGAATCAAGATCCAAAAATCAAGAATCAAAAATAAAAAAGGACCGCTGCGAACAGCGGTCCTTCATCATCATAATCTCATTATCTCTTTCCTACATCATTCCACCCATGCCGCCCATGCCTGGAGCGTGGGAATGTGCTGGTTCATCTTCTTTGATATCGTTGATTACACATTCAGTGGTTAGGACCATACCGGAGATAGAACCTGCATTTTCCAATGCGATTCTGGTAACTTTGGTTGGGTCGATAACACCTGCCTTCTTAAGGTCTTCGAATTTGTCAGTTCTGGCGTTGTAACCGTTTGAACCTTTTGAATTCACGACTCTTTGAAGGACTACTGAACCTTCAACACCTGCATTTTCAGAGATGGTGCGGATTGGAGCTTCCAGTGCTTTTCGCACGATAGAAATTCCGATGGTCTCATCTTCGTTCTCGCCTTTAAGGTTTTTCAATGCACTCATGGCGCGAACCAAAGCAACACCACCACCAGTTACGATACCTTCTTCAATGGCTGCACGGGTTGCATGCAAGGCATCATCAACGCGGTCTTTCTTTTCTTTCATTTCGACTTCAGTAGGTGCACCTACGTAAAGTACTGCAACACCACCTGCCAATTTAGCAAGACGCTCTTGCAATTTTTCTCTATCGTAGTCTGAAGTTGTAGTTTCAATTTGAGCTTTGATTTGGTTGATACGAGCTTGAATTTGCTCTTCATCACCATTACCATTTACAACAGTAGTGTTGTCTTTATCGATAACTACCTTTTCACAAGTTCCAAGGTATTCCAAATCTGCGTTCTCAAGTTTGTAACCTTTTTCTTCGCTGATTACAGTACCACCGGTAAGGATAGCAATATCTTCCAACATTGCTTTTCTACGGTCACCAAAACCAGGCGCTTTAACAGCTACAACTTTCAACTGAGCTCTAAGGCGGTTTACAACCAATACACCCAATGCCTGAGACTCAACATCTTCAGCAATCATCAACAATGGACGGTTGGTTCCAACTACTTTTTCAAGGATTGGAAGCAACTCCTGCATGTTGGAGATCTTCTTGTCGTAAATTAGGATGTATGGATTTTCGTACTCTACCACCATGTTTTCGGTGTCAGTTACGAAATATGGAGAAAGATATCCTCTGTCAAACTGCATACCGATAACTTCATCAACGTAAGTATCAGTACCTTTTGCTTCTTCAACAGTGATAACACCATCTTTAGTTACACGCTTCATAGCGTCTGCAATCAATCCACCGATTTCTTCGTCATTGTTTGCAGAGATGGTTGCAACTTGTTTAACTTTTTCAAAATCGTTGCCTACTACTTCAGATTGCTCCTTAAGGTTGTTTACAACAGCTTTTACAGCTTTGTCAATACCTCTTTTAAGGTCCATTGGATTGGCACCTGCGGTTACGTTTTTCAAACCGGCAGTGACCATGGCTTGTGCAAGGATGGTTGCTGTAGTTGTACCGTCACCAGCAAGATCAGCTGTTTTAGACGCAACTTCTTTCACCATTTGAGCACCCATATTTTTAACCGGATCTTCCAGTTCGATTTCCTTTGCTACAGATACACCGTCTTTTGTTACTGCCGGTGCGCCAAAGCTTTTCTGAATTACGACGTTACGACCTTTAGGTCCGAGTGTTACCTTTACAGCATTAGCCAATGCATCTACACCAGCTTTTAGCTTTTCTCTAGCATCACTATCAAAGTGAATTTCTTTTGCCATTTTTCAGAAGTTTTATGATTTTTTAAGATTGGTTTTTAAATAAAAATGATTGCATCATTAGTCAAGGATAACAAGGATGTCATCTTCACGCATGATTAGGTAATCGTTACCTTCGTAGTTAAGCTCTTGTCCTGAGTACTTTCCGTAAAGGACAATATCACCTTTCTTTACAGTCAGTTTCTTGTCTTCCTTACCAGGACCAACTGCTACTACCTCGCCTCTCTGTGGCTTTTCTTTTGCAGTATCAGGAATGATGATGCCCCCTTTGGTCTTCTCATCAGCCGGGGCTGGTTTAATCACAACGCGGTCGTTGATTGGCTTCATAACAATACTAGGTTTTTATTTGTATGATTTAAAGTTAGTTTGAGATGTTGTACTAACATCATATGTTGTGCCATGCCAGATTTACTGACGTAATGTCACATACTTTAAAAAAAATGACAGTTGAAATTGTCAATTTGACAAGGAAATAGGGTAGAAGTGGTGAAATTCTGTCAAGCCTATTGAGCCGGATGCAGTTTCAATTCAATTTTTCCATCTAATAAGCTAAGGTCTAAACGTGTCCGGTTTTTGAACCAATGCACAATGTCCGGACCTAAAAACTTACTGCGCCATCCATCAGAAACACTTTCATCAAAAAAGTCAGCATCTGCTTTCATCCTTTTTAAAATGGATCGGGGCATTACAATCTCATGGGCTATCTGCTCATCCAGGCAACGATATTTTACAATCTGGTCCAGCATTTCTGTTAGTAATTCCTGCTTTGGATTCTCGGTGTTTTCTTTGGTGATTTCGCCCAGTTTCTTTTTCTCTTCCGGTGTAATTTCATTTTCATAAAAGGATAGAAACAATTGGCCATATTCATCTATTAGATTTTTATGCAACCTTCTGTGGCTGTTCAAGGCATCCATACCACCACCTACAGTTTTGACCAACTGACCAATATATTTATTGGGAAGGATCATGTCCTTGGAATAGTTCTTTCTCTCCGCTTCTTCTCTTCGCCATCTGTTTAAGCGCAGCAAAAACAATTGTTCTCGGGGGGATATATTTCGAATGATGTTCGATTCAAGGGTTTCTTTGTCAGGGTCAGATTCGTAGCTCTGAGAGTCTTCCAAAAACTTACATTCTTCCAAAACCCAATCCAATCGACCCAGACTGGTTAGTTTTTTCTCTAATTTCTGCCAAATTTTGATGAGGTATTCAACATCCTTTGCTCCATATACAAGTGCTTTTTTACTGAGCGGTCTTTGATCCCATTTTGCCACAGTAAATCCTTTATCGAGTCTCAGGTTCAATTCGCTTTCACCCAATTTCCTGTAGGACACCGGGTACCGATATCCAACAAAAGCAGAAGCGACCTGCGTGTCGACGGTATTTTTGGGCAATACCCCATAATTTTGATAAAGAATACGATAATCATTTTCCCCGGCATGGGTGATTTTTAGAATATCCGGGTTGGCAAGGATATCAAAAAGCGGAGTCAAATCATCCACTTTCAGTGGGTCGATAATGAAGGTCCCAGATTCGAAAGCTAGCTGGATCAGACAAATT
>JAGQWW010000008.1 GCA_020436955.1 Saprospiraceae bacterium
TAGCAATTGCCTTGTGTCTACCTTTTCTCATGATAGGTCAAACACAGGAAAGAGTCTCCATGGTGGAGGTTATTTTGGAAGGAAAGTCGATAGTGGATTTAGCCAAACTTGGTTTGGAGACTGACCATGGCTTTTATCGGGAAGGTTCTTATTTGATAAATACATTTTCAGCATCTGAACTTGCCAGTATCAAAGATGCTGGCTTTGACTACAAAATAATTGATGAAGATGTTGTTGCATCCTTCAATAAAAGGATAGCTGCTCAACGTTCCGGGGAATGTGACAGTTACGGCGGGGTAAGAAATTATACCACGCCTGACAATTTTAAATTAGGTTCCATGGGAGGGTATTTTACCTACCAGGAGATGTTGGATAACCTGGATGCAATGGCCAACCAATTTCCTGATCTCATTACACAGCGAGCACAAATTGGTAACTTTCTTACCCACGACAACAATCCTATCTACTGGTTACGAATCTCAGATAATGCAAATACTGACGAACCTGAAAAAGAAGTGCTCTATACGGCTTTGCACCATGCCAGAGAACCGGGTAGTTTGTCTCAATTGATTTTCTTTATGTGGTATTTGTTGGAAAACTACGATACAGATGCAAACGTGAAGGACCTTGTTGATAACACAGAATTGTACTTTGTACCCTGTCTAAATCCTGACGGTTATTTGTACAACGAATTCACCAATCCTGATGGTGGCGGCTTTTGGAGAAAAAACAGAAGGGATAATCAAGATGGTACCTTTGGGGTCGATTTGAATAGAAATTATGGTTTTGGATGGGGGCATGACGATTCAGGTTCCTCCCCCAACACAGATGGGCAAACTTACCGTGAGCCTGGTCCATTTTCTGAGCCTGAGACACAAGCAATAAAGTATTTGTGTGAACAACATGAATTTTATGCAGCGCTGAATTATCACACCTATGGTAACTTGTTGATTTATCCTTGGGGTTATCTGGATGCAAAATGTCCTGATTCTACGGAATTTACGCAGATTGCCAATGCTATGACCTTGCAAAATAGCTTTACAGCTGGAGTTGGAACAGAAACGGTTGGATATGTAGTAAATGGTGATTCGGATGATTGGATGTACGGTGAACAAGGAACCAAGCCAAAAATTTACTCAATGACACCGGAAGTTGGAGAGTCGTTTTGGCCGGATTCTAATCTGATTATTTCCTTGTGTAGAAGGACCGTTTGGACCAATTTGGTCAATGCAAATCAGGTACATACATTAGGATTGGTAGCGGTAAATCCTGAGCTTATTATCAGGGATGATAACCAATATATCAATTATTCCTTGAGCAGGGTAGGGGCCGAAAGTGGTCCAATTGAAGTGACATTCCATGAATTATCAGGAAACCTAATCCAATTGGACGGCAGTAAAACGTATAACCTAATGCCAACGGAGGTTAAAGAAGACACGGTATTTTTCCAGGTAAAACCGGGTCTGCCTACCGGTTCAATTTTACGTTTTGAGCAGGTCGTTGATAATGATGGGATAATTTGGAGAGACACCTTTGAAAGGATCTATTTAGGCCAGGCAAGCCCTGCCTATGAAGATAAAGCTGATAATATAGATAATTGGTTCACTGCAGCTGACGGAGGATGGGGACTGGATAGCAGCTTATATTATTCTGCTTCGGCTTCTTTCGGTGATTCACCCAATGAAAGATATGGACGCGAGGAGTTTAAATTTTTAATACTAGCTGATCCAATTGACCTAACAGGATTAGAAAAAGCCTTTATCACCTTTAGAGCCACCTGGGATATAGAACCCGGATATGATTTTGCTCAGGTAATGGCCTCAGTTGACGGTACCAATTTTCAGCCTCTTTGTGGTCGTTTTACTGTAAATGGAACTGAAGATCAGGATTTGGACCAACCGCTTTATGACGGCTATCAGCCGGAGTGGGTAGAAGAATTAATTGACTTATCAGACTACATCCAATATGGACAGGTATACATTCAATTCATTTTCCAATCAGATAGATTCTCCCATGGTGAAGGCTTCAATTTTGATGATTTTAGAGTTTTTACCATAGAAGAAACTTCAGGCTTAGGTGCAATAGCTGAACAAAATCCACTATTTACCATTGCTCCAAATCCAAGTACCGGTTTAATTGAAGTTCAACTTAAAAATTACAAGTCCAATTCAAGTGTAATGCCATTGAAAGTCTACAATGCCTTAGGTAAACTGGTTTTATTACAAAATTGGGAAGTAAATCAAGACCAAACAATAACGCTTGATTTGACAGACCAGCCACCAGGCGTTTATTTTATTCAATTGGATAATGAAAAAATACAAAAGGTAGTTTTACAAAAATAAAATTGGTAGGGGGTTTTGACATGTAGGAAAGAATACTATCTTTGCACCCCTACTTAAAAACAATTCAGGCAAAGGCCTGTTTATAAAGATAATATCGCGGAGTGGAGCAGTTGGTAGCTCGTCGGGCTCATAACCCGAAGGCCGCAGGTTCAAGTCCTGCCTCCGCTACTAAGAAAGCCTCGACAGTCAACTGACTGTTGGGGCTTTTGTGATTTAGAGCTAATAGTTATTTGGGCTTTTATCCGTCCGTCAGCTGACGGCCGCAAGTTCAAGTCCTACCTCCACTACTAAGAAAGCCTCGTTCATTTGATCGGGGCTTATGTGTTTTAGGGCAAATAGCTTAATTTGTTTCCATCCTTATTTATGATAAAAGGCACTAAAAGGTGCTTACCAAGGACTAGCCTCGGAGACATTTAAGGTATCTGTTAAAATAATATGGTCCATATATGGAATTCTTCAAATGAAATCATGAAATCTGTCCATGATTTTTTCCATAAATTCTTTTTGCCTACGCCTGGCAATAGGAATTTTTTTTTGCCCTTCCATTAGCACAAATCCTCCATCTTCGCGACAGACTTTTAAGACTTTATCAAGGTTGATTAAATAGGATTGATGGACTCGGAAAAAACAAGCTTCAGGCAAAACTATTTCATATTCTCTTAAACCTTTACTGGAAATAAAAGAGCCTCTTACTTTTGTAAAAATGGATGAATAATGTCCATCTCCTTCTATGTAGATAATCTCTTTTATGGAAACAAGGTCGAGACCCTCTGAAGAAGGAATAACCAATTTTTGGGGCTTTTTTGAAGTTTTCCTGGTAACTGGATCGTATCTATTTAAGTCCTGCTTTCGAAGGTCGGAAACCCTGGTAAGTGTAACACAAAACTTTTCAGCATTAATGGGTTTTAGAAAATAATCAAAAGCCTGACATTTAAATGCTAGATAAGCAAAACCATCCGTCTCGGATATTATAATGGTTTGGAATAGCTTATTTTTTTCATGTAGCAGCGATTCTAATTCAAAACCTTTATCCAGTGGGACATCGACAACCAGCAGATCCAACTTATTATGATGGGAAAATTCTATAGCGGTATTTATATCAGATGCTTCTTCAAGCGAATCAATGCAGTCTAAATATGACCTAATCATGCGGGTGACCAAATTTCTGGTATTAAAATCATTACTTGCGACTAGGATATTCATAATGCGATTATTTCTCTGCAATCTGACATTAATACATCTGGAACCCTTTCACTTCTTTGTAATATACCTACTCAAATTTAACAATAATAAATCTGCTTTTTTGAATTAGTTGTGGAATCCTAAAATGGTTAGGATGCTGAAACTCCCTTATTTGGAAACTTTTTTACCCCCTGTGAAAATCAATGCATTTTCATTTGTATATGCCATGTGGGGGTAATTAAGTACCGTATTTATATCCAAACTCCCCAATTAGGAAATTCGTCCGGTTTTAGCGCATTAAAAGGATATCTTCCTTTAAATAAACCTAAACCTTATGAATTGCTACCCTACCCTAAGGCTTTTCCTTAAAACAGTATTGGTGTTGATTTTAATTTTAAGCAACCTCCCTTTGTTTTCTCAATTTCAAAAAAATTACGGAACACCCCAGGACGATTCATTTTCAAAGGTGATTCAGGATGGATCCAATTTTTATATTTTAGGGCAGAATGAACCTGCCCAGGGTGGACTTCAAAGAGCGATTGTAACCTGCACGGATGCCAACGGAGTTGTGCAATGGACCTTAAGTCTTGATATTCCATCCATTTGGTATGATGCCGTTTTGACCTCTAATGGAGACTTACTTGTCGTTGGGGGTACCTTGCCCTTTGATGCTACTACAAAAAGCCTAATGGGTGTTATTAATCCTTCCGGAAATGGTAGTTTTTCCTGCCTTCAATCCTATGATGCGCCAGGTAGAGATTTCTTTTACCGAGTTGTAGAAAATCCCTCTCCGGAAAATCCTGCATTCCCATATTATATAATTGGTTCGCAACACATGCCGATGGGGCCTTTTGATATTTCGGAGGATGTGGTATTATTTAATGTCGATGCAAACTGTAATTTCAACTGGAAGAAAATTTATACCGGGGCAGGTGAAGGGGAATATTTCAGGGATTTAGAAGCTCTGCCAAACGGTGATTTACTATTTGCAGGAAACAACGAAACCCTAGGATTTATCTTTAAATCTGATAACAAAGGAAATGCCATCAATGGCGCTCAAATTCCAGGATTGTCATTTATTGATTTAGGTATTAAAGCTTCAGGAGGGATAGTTGCTGCTGCCAATAGTTTGCCGGCAGGTAATGCCCACGTTCTTCAATTTGATCAAGACCTGATTCTACAATGGGATATAATTATTCCAGAATTAAGCATTATCAAACAGGTTTGGGAAGGCATGGGCGGTAAAGAAATTGCCACTGGAAGAGGAGATTTTGACGGAGAAACCAGGGATATCATCATAAAAATATTGGATAACGGACCAACCATTGAATGGGCCAGGTATCTCGACGCCGGTTCTAATCATAACGGTGGTTCTTCCTGGTTGCTGGCTAATATGAATTTAGCCTATACCGATAACCGAATTCTACCTGATCCATTTGGAGGCACCTGTGCATTTTTTTCCGTAAGTAACCTGGATTTAACCAATACCTGTATGGTTGTTGAAGATCAGGTTTCTATTATTGTAGCAGATCCGCTGCCGGATGCTCCCATCCTTCCTGCAGTTGAATTTCAGGATGTCCCTATGGGATCGACCGTCACGTATTCAAATATTGATTTCCTTGAAGCTGAAGTTTGCCAAAATGATACCTGTGCTATTTCATTGGATATAATGCTGGTAGATAGTTGTGGTCACGTACAAGTGAATAGTATAGTTACCGGACCTACTCCCTACTCTTATCAGTGGTGTTCAGGAGAAACTACTTCCAATATTGATGTACAATTGGCATGTGGATCACATACGTTTTGTACAACTGTTACTTGTGGAGATGGTTCTACTGCTTCTGCGTCTGAAACTATTAATGTGACAGATTCCACCTTCCCCACCGCCATTTGCGTAGCTCCATTTACAGTAAATCTGGATACGAACTGTCTATACACCCTTGCCGTTGGAATGATAGACGGAGGATCTTTTGATAACTGCCAGATCGATACCATGTATGTGGTTCCCAATACATTTAACCATTGCGGAATTTATTCTTCTACCCTGGTGGTGGTAGACTGGTGCGGGAATGTGGATAGCTGCAATACGACTGTAACTGTGGAAGACATACAGGCACCAACCATTATTTGCCCACCGAATATTCAGGTCGCCTGTGTGGATGAGACGGACCCCACAAATACGGGCACTGCAACCGCCACCGATAATTGCCCCGGGAATCTGACTATTTCCTATATGGACACCGAGTTTGGATCTTTTCCGTGTGACGGGGTTATCAGCCGTACCTGGATGGTGGTGGATAGTTGTGGCAATGGAGCCACCTGTTTGCAAAATATCCTGGTTTTTGACAACGTAGCACCTGTTTTGGTAAACTGTAATAAAGACACCAGCGTTCAGGGTAGTATCAGCCCTAATGGCGCTTGCGAAGCAGGACTGACGCTTAGTGTCCCTTCTTTTACAGACAACTGCGATACCTCCATAACCCTGATCAACGATTTTAATTTCACATCGAATGCCAGTGGAGTTTATCCCCAGGGAAGTACATCAGTAACCTGGACCGCTACAGATGATTGCAATAATTCAGCGACCTGTACCTTTACGGTCAATGTCTCTTGCGATACCTGTGCCTGCCTGGGTATTACAGATATTGCCTTTTTAAGCCCAGTCACAGGACTTCCGGATATTCCCGTTGCTTGTAATGGTCAGATGGCAGTTGAGTTGCCTTGTATTCCAAACGATGCATTATATGCAGTAGAGGGTTTCTTTGCATGTTCCTCCCCCAGCTGTAATTCCAGCATCACTTACCAATATATGACCCAGGATAGTCAGGTTTTATTTTCCGGTTCAGTGAATGGAGGATCTTTGCCAGGACAGTTTTTTGTACCGGGTTATGCATGGCAGCAGTTTCCGGGTCCAGGGCAGTATCTTCTGATGATTACCGGAATCTGTGGTAATGACACCTGTAAATGTACCATACCTTTTATATTGCAAGATTGCTTTTGCTCATGTGGGGAGTTTTCCGACCTGAGTATCAATGCTGGTCCACAATCTGTGAGCCTGAGTTGCGGAAATATGCCCGAAGTGGTGCCTTGCCCTCCAGCCGGAATGCCTTATGTTATTAATGGACTATTCCAATGTCAGGGAATGAACTGTCCTCCTTTTGCTCCTGTAAACTGGATGCTGACGGAGCCTTCCGGTAACATTGTCATGGGTTCCTCCCCAGTTTTAGCAAGTCCGGGGTTTAGTCTAACCTTCACACAGGCAGAATTCTCTCAGCCAGGTGTATATTGTTTGAAATTTACGGGACAGTGCGGTACTCAGATTTGTGATGATTGTATAATAAAATTTGCAATTGATTGTCCACCACTGGATACATGTAAATGCGACAATTTCGAATTGCTATACAGCGTGAGTCGAGGGCCACTATTACCTGTTAGTTGTGGCGACACCCTGCAAGTTCCAACAGATTTACCATTTGCCTTTCTTTCCTCCCTGAATTGTTCGCCGCAAGGATGTGACACAGCTGCTTTTGTGGATTGGATACTGGTAGACCCGAAGGGAGTTATTACGCAAATGAATGGTGTGGGCGCGGTACCAGGGTTTAGTATTCCGCTTTCTCCTTCCACGTTTGCCACCCCTGGTCTTTACCAATTGACGCTGGTTGGCCATTGCAAGAGCGATAATTGCGAATGTGTCGTTTATTTTAATTCAAATGGCATTTGTTGCCTTGACTATGACACCTTCTGTCAAAACATAGAAAACAATACCTTCCTGGTTATTGATACGGCCAATTGCAAGGTTACGCTCGATCTTAAGAACCTTTTGAGCTGCGATTCAATAGAATCCATTGACTGGGGTGACGGACATATAGATTTTGGACCATTTGGGGCGCAATCGATGCCTATGCACAGCTATTCAGGCAGTGGAACCTATCTGATTGCCTGGCTTGCCCAGGAATGGGATACGAACGGATTTATCTGCTTTGAAAAGTGGATACAAGATACCATTACCATCAACTGTGCCGGATGCCGGTGCGGCGGTTTTTCCAATCTATATGCCAGAGGAGGGCCAAATTATGGTCATACTCCTGTTTCCTGTGGTGATACCACACCTTATGTTATGGGGTGTCCGGTTCAGGGATACAGTTATATTTTCGGGAACTTCAATTGTGCCGATACCAGTTGTTATCACTTGCTGGAGTATGAAATTTTCTCCATAACAAACAATCAGGTCGTAGGAAATGGAAGTTATTATGGAAATACGGCCTATTTCATAATAGGACTGGCACCTTATCTTTCTGTTTCGGGAGATTATGAACTCCGGCTAAAGGGACACTGCGGAACTCAGGAATGTACATGTATAATAAAATTTAAGGTAAACTGTCCCAATGCATGCCCGTGTGATGAACTCGGAAAAGATGTAGGTAAAGGATTCTCGGTAAAAGGAAAGACTTCAACTTGCTCCAGGACATTCAAACCATTGGGTCTGTGTCCGAATGACCTGGTTTCCTGGACCGTAAACGGTTCGGGGATAGGAAGCACTTCGGCCAACAACCCAGTCACTTTTAATTTTACAAACCCTGGTATCTACCAGGTATGTATGGACGTGCTGCGTACTGATCCGATAACCGGGCTTCAATGTGAGAACCAATATTGTAGAAGTGTGTATGTCAAATGCGGAATCAGTCCTGATCCAAGTATTACCGAATGCCCTTCGAACGCCATTCGAAATGGTGATTTAATTGAAGGTGCCGTTAGGGGTTTGTTGGATCAATCAGGCCGATTGCAAGACTGGAATCTGTTTCCTAATATTGGGACAGGGCTTGTAATCGTGGACGATAGTTCGGGAGGCAACGATGACGTGCATTTGATTCTGGAAGGCTCAAAATCTAATTTCGCCGGAATTTGGCAGGAGGTGGATCTGATGGATGCTCCTGATATGGAAGTTGGTTTTGCTGCTATCAATTACAATTTAGACACCATGGCTCTAGGTACCGCCCTTGAGTTTCGCTTGCAGGAAGAGCCCGTATTGGGCAGTCCTTCACAAGTTCTTTTCCGAGTTGATTTGGATAAAAAAGGACCAACAGAGAAATGCCCTTGGATTAACTACCAGATAACGGCAAGGGGAATCACACCCGATAGGGACAAAAGATACCTCGTCATTTGCCTTCAAAGCAATACTGATGATAAACGCTCGATCATTGGTCTGGACAATTTGGAGATATGCAGTTATTTGCGGACAGAAGTTTCTGATGTACCAAAACATGAAGCCTTTAAAATATTTCCTAATCCAGGCCATTCAGAAGTTGAGTTACGCAATCTCGGTGAAGCGCTTGGCAATGGACAGGTCCAATTAATTGATTTACTGGGCAAGGTTCTTTTTTCAGAGTCTTTAGAATCAGGTGCTACCTCCCATCATCTCTCGATAGGAAATCTCCCACCCGGGGTTTACTTTATCCAGGTTAAGGATGGTGCACTTATCAAATGGGTTAGCAAATTTGTGAAACAATAAGCGGGTGCTCCAATTTGGAAAAATCCGTTCTGGTAAAGCTATTAATTTATCGACCGAAGAAATTAGAAAAGATTAAGGTATTAGAGATTGAAGTACAAAGGATCCAGGTCTTTTTGGAGGCCTCTTTAGTAGGTATTTACACTTTTCGAAGTGAATCGCAGCAGAACCAGCGATGTGCTGGAAAAATAATGGGCAAGCAGTATGCTGGAGCCTAATAAAAATTTACTAAAACAGCACAAATGTTATGTTCAGCTCCTAAAGGTTATGTGGGATGGTCTTATGCGTTTAGCTAATGGCCATTATTTGGACGTTTTACGAAGATTCTTGTACTAAGTCAGTAGTTATAAGATTTGCAAAATAAGTTTCAAACTCCTGGTAGAAGAGAAAAAATTTGGAAACCGTCTTGTTAATTTTAGAAAGCACAAATTCACTTTCATGTACCACGGGGATGTGCCTTCTAGTAATAATCTTGCAGAATGGCAGCTTTGGTAGCTGTTATCCAATGCAAAATTTCTTGTGGTAATGAGACTGTCCTCAAAGGTATGCTTTCCAAAAAAATTGAACCTTTGAAACCTCGAAGCTAAAGGTTGAAACCCTTAAACCTTTCTATATACTGTTTTCAAACCCGAATTGGAAGAGCCTCAACCCACGTTGGGGCTCTTTGATTTTCAAAATTCACAATTGGTTATAGTAAGAATGCCCTATCTTTAAATATGAAACTACTCCTTTTAAGCCTTTTGATTGCAGTCTCAGCTATAGTTGCTGCAGGTGATCGTCAAAATGGAAATATCCGAAGACATCGGGTTTTAAAGCCTGTTACGACTATTTTAATCATAGTTTTAGCATTGTTGGCTTTTCCTGACGTTCCCCAGCCGTTTTATACCTGTCTTTTAATAGGATTAATCTTTTGTTTAGCCGGAGATGTGTTTTTGATGTTTGAAAAATATTTCGTGTTTGGACTGGCAGCTTTTCTCGTTGGACATGTTCTTTTTATCATTGGTTTTACCCAATTCAATGGTTTTCTTGTTAATCCCTGGGTCATTGTTCCCTTATTGCTTTTTGGGTTTGGATATTATTATTTTTTGTGGCCCGATTTAAAAAAGCTTGCCATTCCTGTAGCGTTTTATTTTATAGCCATCTTGTTGATGGACTTACAGGCGATTAGCCTCTATGTTTTGAAAGGCTCAACACCTTTTCTTTTGATTATGTTAGGAGCATTATTATTTACATTTTCAGATAGTATGATTGCGCTTCGTAAATTTAAAAAGCCATTCAAAAATTCGGAATGGTGGATATTAAGTACCTATTGGATAGCGATTTATATGCTAGCTTACAGTGCGCATTTGGTGTAAAAATTTTAAAACTTCCCAAGAAAAGGCAAAACCATGCACAAGATTTTATTCCTCTTCCTCTTCATTAATTCAATCATGTTGCAAGCACAATTTTATCAAAAAGATCAACCTTTTGCTCATACTTACTCCATCGTAGCTATCGACCCTGAAACAGGTGATATGGGGCTTGCCGTTCAATCCAACTGGTTTTCAGTAGGGACGATTGTAAGTTGGGGAGAAGCCGGAGTAGGAGTCATTGCCACCCAGTCCTTTGTGAATCCGGCTTTCGGGCCTGAAGGGCTAGCATTGCTTAAGGAAGGCAAATCAGCCCGGGAAGTTTTGGAAACCCTCATTGCCGGCGATGAAGGTAGGGCGGTGCGACAATTGGGCATTGTCGATGCAAAGGGTAATGCAGCCAGTTACACCGGTGAAAATTGTATTTACGCCGCAGGCGGCATTGTTGGTGATGGATTTGCTGTGCAAGCCAATTTGATGGAAAGGGAAACAGTATGGCCAGCTATGGCCAAGGCCTATGAAGCATCCGAAGGAAAGCCCTTAGCAGAGCGATTATTGCTGGCGTTGGAAGCAGCTCAATCTGAAGGTGGTGATATTCGAGGTAAACAATCCGCAGCATTATTGGTAGTCGGAGCTAATGCTACCGGGAAGGTCTGGGTAGACCACAAAGTCGATTTGCGGGTAGACGATCATGTTACTCCACTACAAGAGCTGAGAAGATTATTGAAAGTCCATACAGCTTATACTTTTATGAATGAGGGTGACGTACTGGTCGAAGAAGGTAAAATTGAAGAAGCTATGGTAGCCTATTCTACTGCCGAAAAGATGTTTCCGGAAAACCTGGAAATGCAATTTTGGCATGCTGTGACCTTAGCCAACATCAATAGAGTAGACGAAGCACTACCAATTTTTAAAAATGTATTCGAAGGAAATGAAAAGTGGACAAGTTTGACGCCGAGGTTGACAAAGAACGGATTATTAACGGTGTCAGAGGAAGACCTGCAAAGAATATTAGCGCTTTAAAAGGTTTTCGGTTCCAGGCTTTCGGTATTTGGCCTTCGGTATCCAGATTTAATTTCCGAATACCGAATACCAAAATATTGTTTAAATTTTCGGCTACCGGCTACCGTTTCCCCTAATCCGCCACATGCTCCTTCTCAGCCTGCAAAACTTCTTTGGTGTCTGAAGTAAATCGATGTACCAATGCAATTACCTCACATTTTGCTGCATCCCAATCTTCATCCAACTGGTATTCAAAAGATTTAGTTACCGTAATACCTGAAGTAAGTGGTTCCGTGATGATATCTCCATCAAAGTTGGTAATGATATCCCTCAAAACATGTTTGTGTGTATAATCAGATTTCCAACCGGTTGGAGAAGGCAATAATTGGTAATCAGAAATGCCGGTCTCTGTTAATAGGATGGATATTCTGCAATCAGATGGCAAATCTTCCAACGGAAGTATATCCACTTCCAAATCTAAGGTGTGAGAATTGCTATCGTAGCTTTTTCTCAAAGCCAAAGAAACAGGAGAACCTTCTGCAAATTCAGAAACAATGTGGCCTGCCCAGGAGGTTTGACCTACATAATGGGTGCCTTGTCCCAATTTTTTCCTGTCAATAATGGCACTTGGATAAGAAAAAGGCTCTTCACCAAAAAAGTCGCCGGTGATACGATCGCCATCTTCCGTTCTGAAATCGTATTTACTGCTGGTATATGGACGGGCAAAGTTCCCGGTATGGATACTCACAGCAATCAGGTTGTTTGGAAACTGTGCTAACAAACTCTCAATTTCCGCAGAACCGGCCGGACAATTCACACAAGCTACGCCGGTAAATTCCTCAATAATGACCTTTTTATTACTGGAAATGGTAGTCAAATCCGGAATTACAGGCATGTTCTCCTGGCAGCTTGCAGCCAACAAAACAATCAAAGAAAGGCTAAATAGATTTTTCAAACTCAAATTTTTCATTTCCATATTTTTTAAAAAGTAGAATCTACCGTTAATCTCACACCGTGGAATGCTGGTTCCAATCGGCAAATACCTCCTGAGCAAACTACCCCTTCCACTTGTTTTATGTAACTAAGCGAAAAGCGGTTTGCACCATGGGTATAAAAAACATCAAACCTTGGATAGTGCAGTTTCAATTTTTCTCCACTATCGTCCACCGGTGAATTCTTTCCGGGTGAAACATTATACATATCTGAAGCAGTAAAGGTCCAATGCGGAGCAATACTGAATTCTGCCAGCGCAAACAACCAGGAACCGTAATCCTCCTTGGTATTCATGTATTGACCTTCCAGGCGAATGGCCTTTTTGCGGTTGATTTTATACAAGAAGTCAAAATAAGGGGTAATAGTTTTTACCATTGGCACATTTGGCTTTGTTTCAAATCGCTCCTGGTTATACTGTTGCAACTGCAAACCTCCCAGTATTTGCCACTGACGGCCTTTTTTGAATTGAACTTCCGTATAAATTTCGCGATACAACTGCACATTATCAAGATCCTTGATATCGCTATAATTGACATTAAATGACAATTTTCTACTTGGTGCATAACGAACATCAAACTGGTAGGCCAATTCTCCAATTTCTTGCGTAGCTGCATTGTATCGGGCAGTCAACCTGTATGTATTGATTCGGGTCAAAGGTGGAAGAAAATTCAACAACCCGTCATTTAATTTTTCTGTTCTAAGAAATGGAGAGGCTCTTAAAGAGAAGTTTTCGGTACGCTTGAACTCACCGGTAATACCGAATCCGCCGCCTGCCCAACTCATGGTTGTATAAACGATGGATCCATCTCTAAAGTCAAATTTACCCAGCGTAGTATCCAATCCAATGGAACCATCCGGTTCTGTTTTGAAATTTGTCTTTGGTGCAAATGGGTCAAAAATCACCTCGTTTGTTTTGTAAGCTCCTTCAAAAAACCAGGTGAAATTTCCATAGGTAAGCGTATTGTATGCTGAGAATGCATACACATTATATTTTGCGCCAATCCGGTCAGCAGGGTGATACGTACCAAGCGTTCCTACCAGTGTTTGCATGGTTTCATCGTCCAAAGTACGGTTGATAACTCCGATACCTGGCGATAAAGTAACCGGTTTTAGAGAATCACCGAGCGTAAGATAACCATCCAGGGCTCCACCTTTCACCACACTTCTGTATTCATCGAACTGTTGCTTGGTTTTTCCGGTAAAGGCTCTAATCTTCCAGTTTTCACCGAGGTCATAAGCCAGCCTAACTCCAAGCAAGGCATTATCAATCAAAAGTGGGCGCTCTTCGTAGGCTCTGAAGATGATACCACTTCCAATCTGGTCATAAATATATCCACCGGTGATGTCGAGGTTTTGAATTTTCTTTCGGATGTACCAACGACCAATTCCCTGAGCATTGTAAGAACCCAAAGGATTCAAAATATTGGAGTTGTTAAACATGTCGAACCGCAACCCAAAGTCAAATCCCCAATTACTGTAATTCAGGTTTAACCAGGCTTCGGCGCCAAATAGTTGTCTGTCATACTGTGGTGTTCCTGCAGCTCCAATTAAGGAGTCCTGCATGAAAAAATTTCCGCTTGCCTGTAAGTTTCCTGATAACCTGCCACCGTTTTGGGCAGCAACAAAGAAAGGTAGTAATAGGGCAAGTAGTAAGAAAGAAAAGGAGTTTCCTCTCATCGGTGTGTAGAATTTATCTATATTTTAAATTAAGGCTGTTTGCTTTTTTGTTTTCGGGAGGATAAAATTAGTTAATTGAACGTTAAACTCCGCTAATGCAGCCGTTTATTGCTGACATTTGTATGGTTGATGCCGTTTTTGTCGGTGACTTTCTGATTTTTGGAAAGTCAAAACTTTGGGATTTTTAATCTGGATTGCAATTTTGCCAGCATTATTAGAAAACCCCAAACCCTTTTCGGAAATTCGTCTTTTGAAAAACATAAAATTCTATCGAATGAATATCGTAAAAACCCTACTCTGTTTATCCCTCCTTACTTTTTCTACCATAGGTTTTTCCCAAAATGATTTAAAACGTCTTCCTGATGTTGAAGTAAAAACATTGGACGGACAGACCCTTAATCTGGCAGATTTTGGTAAAAATGGGAAAATCACTGTCATCAGCTTTTGGGCTACCTGGTGTACACCATGTAAAAAAGAGTTGGATGCAATTGCAGATTTTTATCCGGACTGGAAAGAAGAATATGATTGTGAATTATTAGCTGTTACTATCGACAATTCCCGTCAATTGGCAAAAGTTCCTGTTATGGTTGAAACCAAACAGTGGGAATACACAGTTTTGGCAGGTGACCAAAATGCTGTACAAACAGCTTTTAATTTCCAAACTATTCCACAAACATTCCTGGTTGATCAGGAAGGTAATGTAGTATATACGCATTCAGGCTATGTTCCAGGTGATGAATACGGACTTGAAGAAGAAATCAAAAAATTAGCTGGCAAATAATCTATTTAACAGCTGTTCAAAAAAGGCTTCCATTTTAGGAAGCCTTTTTTGTTTTAGACAATTCTATATTTGCCTCCTCATTAAGTTATAGATTAGGATGCCAGGTTTATCCACGCGGGTTTTAAGTATAGTGGCACTAACATTGGTGCTTTTTGCCCTTTTTTCCGGAATTGACATATTAGAGCTTAGGGCAGAGGAACCCAGGAGGGCCCTTGTTGCCCTTGAAATGTGGATCAATGCTGAGTATCTGGTACCAACCTTGCACGATTGGACCTATCTCAATAAGCCTCCTTTATTCAATTGGATTTTGCTCGGATTTTATAAGCTGTTTGGTGCTGCAGACGAATGGGTGGTGAGGTTACCGGGCTTACTTTCTTTTCTATTGACAGGGTGGCTCATTTATTATTTTTTAAAAACCAGAATCGAAAAAGAATGGGCTTTCCTGGCGATGCTGGGATACTGGACTTCAGTTGATTTGCTTTTTTACGGTGCAGTTAATACCGGAGAAATTGATCTGTTCTTCAGTCTTTTGATTTTTGTCCAGGCATTATGGATATACTACTTTTCTGAAAAGGAAAAATGGATTTGGCTTTTTTTGGGCACTTATCTTTTAGGTGCTGCAGCATTTTTGACAAAAGGCATCCCGGCTGTCCTATTTACAGGTTTTACGCTCTTTGGATGGTTAATATGGAAAGGGTATTGGAAAAAGATTTTTTCCTGGCAGCATTTATTGGGACTGGTCATCGGCCTGTCCCCATTGGTCCTATATGTGTATGCCTATATGCTCGAAGCTGACTTGCCGCTTTATCTGACTGCATTGGTGAAGGATGCAACCAGGAAATCAGCCGCAGAAAGTTCAGTTTTGGATATTCTGCTTCATTTGTTTGTATTTCCGTTGGAGGTAATGGTTGTCATATTGCCATGGTCGATTCTGTTTTTGTATTTATTTTCCTCCAGATTTATTACCATGGCAAGTCGTATTCCGGCCTTTGTTCCCTTTTTTGGCTTTTTTATTTTGATAAATATCTGGGTGTATTGGATTTCTCCGGACACCCGCAATAGATATATCTACCCTTTTGTACCTCTTTTGATTTCCTTGTTGTTCTGGCTTGCCGCTACGGTTAAAAAAGTAAAACCCAACCTGGTGCTTTGGTTGGTGATAGGCTTGTCCATTGCCAGGATTACTTACAATGTTATAGGTATGCCGCATCAGCAAAATTTATCTGATTTTCTGATTTACCGGGAACATTGTAAAGAGATGTTGGCCATTACTGGAGATGCCCCTGTCTATTTGATAGGTGAACCTGAGTGTGAAGAGCAGACAGGAAATCCGGTAGGATCGTTTTACGGAATCAAGGAAATATGGACACCTCCATTGATTCCTTATCAAATACCTTACTATTTAAGTAAGTCATCAAAGAAGGTAATGTCTTACCAGGAAAAGCCAATTATCGGAGCTTATTATCTGGCTGAAAAGGAATACGCAAGTAATTTTAATCCAAAAATCCTTTATGAATTTAAAGAGAACTGGATCAAAAATGATTTGGTGTTATTCAAATACGAATAGGGGCCTTATTTTTTCTGAAGGCGCTGAGTGGTAAGAATTTTATTATTTGCTCCCACCAATTGAATCAGGTACATACCATTTGGCAAGTCTCCTACAGAATATTTTGAGTCATCTTCTGCGTCAAAGCTTCTCAACTCTCTACCAATTAGGTTGAATACGACTACTTTTTGAATGTCTCTATTGGAGTTAATTTTAAAATAGTCTGTAGTAGGATTGGGGAAGATAGCAATTGAAATGCCGGGGTCCGGATTAGGGAATCCAAAATACAATTCAACCTCTGAGGACTGCGCCAAATTAACATTACCCCTTAACTGGCTGGTGGCCAGAAAAGAGAAGGTTAATATGGAAAACAGTAAAATGTAAAGGTTTCTTTGCATTCAATTGATTTATCAAGCGTATAAAGATACAAGTATTTAGTGCATAAAATCAATTATTGCTCTGAATATAAATTGTACTCATATGATATTAGCCACATGCTTTATTAGTGTAAACGCAACAATATTCTATTGAAAGGCTTATTTTCCAAATTTACGGTAGGGGAAAATCCGTTTAGGTTTTTTTTAAGATGGTCGAATTGGATTATTTAGGAGTTCAATTTTCCATAACTTCCTGATTATTAACATAAATAATCGAAATAATCTCAAGATTTTACTTTCAATTAAAGAAATAAATTCCGACATTTGCCACTCTTTTTTAAAATCCTAATGGAAATATTCATAACTCATTCAAAACCAATTAAATAACGATGAGAAAATCCGACCTTGTAGCAGCTATCTCTGAGAAAACAGGTGTCCCTAAGGTGGATGTGTTGGTAGCGCTGGAAAGTTTCTTTTCTGAGGTAAAGGACACCCTTGCTGATGGAGAAAATGTATACATAAGAGGCTTTGGATCTTTTGTGATTAAGAAAAGAGCCCAAAAAGTTGGTCGGCATATCAAGAAAAATAAATCAATTGTAATTCCTGAGCATTATATCCCGTCTTTCAAGCCGGCAAAAGTTTTTGTTGAGCAGGTGAAGGAGAATGTTGATGCGCTTCCTAGTGAAAATGGCGAAGAGGATTAATTCAGGCAATTAATTGAAGAAGCGTTACTATGACAAAATTACAGATAGGAGTTGTTGGGTTGGCAGTTACGCTTTTTGTTGTTTTATATTTTGTTTTTGATACCAAGCCCCCTGAGCAGAAAGAAGTTGAAAAAGCCAGGTCTTTGACAAGTGAAATGACAGATATAGCCTCTCTTTTAAAAGAAGCAAAAGATACACTGTCTCCGGCTATGTTAAGTACCGTTCACGCTTTTGAAGAAAGAGTGAAAGAAGCCGGTTCTGATTCAGCTCAAGTGAAGGTATACGAGGAAATGGCAGGGTTGTGGTATGATCTTGGTAGACCCGATTTGTCTGGTTATTATGCAATGCAAATAGCCGGGAAAGTGCAAACAGAAGAAGCCTGGTCTATTGCCGGAACGACTTTTACGATTTGTTTGCAAACACAGGATAATCCTAAAGTGTTAGATTACTGTTCGAATCGTGCTGTTGAATCATTTGAAGGTGCCATCTCGTTAAATCCGGAAAACCTTAATCACAGGGTCAATTTAGCGTTGGCTTACACTGAGTATCCTCCGAAAGATAATCCCATGCAAGGGATTTTGATGTTGGTAGACCTCAATAAAAAATATCCGGAGAACACTTTGGTATTAGAGAATTTGGGTAGATTGGCCATCAAAACGGGCCAGTTTGAAAAAGCGAAAGAGCGACTGGAAAAGGCTTATAGCCTGAGTCCTGATAATTTAAAAGTAATTTGCTTGTTGGCTCAAACGTATGAGTCCCTGGGAGATGCAGAAAAAGCATCTGAATTTATCTCCCGGTGTCAGGCAGGAAAATAATATTTTTTCATTCATTAATTTTTTTGATATGCCTTGTGGAAAGAAACGCAAGCGTCATAAGATTTCGACGCACAAAAGAAAAAAACGTCTTCGTAAGAATCGTCATAAGAAGAAGAATAAGTAGTAATCACTATTCCCGGTAATCCAGGGAAAGGAGTTAACTACTATTCAAAAAATTCATCCTGAGCAGCCGGCTACACAGTCGGCTGCCTTTGGAATTTTAAGGTAACTGTGACCGAAGGCGGCAACACAATTGTAGCATGAAAACTAACCCTAGAAGAAATTTTTCCCTCAATTGAGGGCTGGAATGGTACTTTGCTAATACATAATGAACAGACGCAACCAGAAAAAATAAGGTACCCTTCCTAAATATTATTCTATCATATACGTTCTCGCCTGGATAAATTAGTTCCTGACTTTCCTAACAGGGTTTTATTTGACCTGCATTTTACTCCTGTTTCCAACCGGGCTCAAAACACCTAGTCGTGGAAAAGGAACTTATTATTAATTCCACGCCTACCCAGGTTGAGATTGCCTTAATGGAAGACGACAAATTGGTTGAACTCCATTATCAAAAGACAAATGAAAACTTCACGGTAGGTGATATTTTCTTAGGCCGAATTAAAAAACTAATGCCGGGCCTAAATGCCGCCTTTGTAGACATCGGGCATAAAAAAGATGCCTTCCTACACTACACTGATCTGGGGCCCAAGCTCCGTTCTCTCATCAAGTATACCAACGGTGCTATCGGTGGATCTTTTAAGACCCATAAGCTGGATAATTTTCAAATAGAACCGGAAATTATCAAAACCGGAAAAATAGACCAGGTCCTTGCCAAACGCCAGCAATTATTGGTGCAGGTGTTGAAAGAACCCATCTCAACGAAAGGTCCAAGATTAACTTGTGAGATTACCATTCCCGGACGTTATATGGTTTTGACACCATTCAACGATGTAGTAGCGGTTTCTAAAAAGATTGCCAATAACGAAGAACGGAAAAGACTGCAGGTACTTATCGAAAGTATCAAACCCAAAAATTTTGGTGTCATTGCTCGTACTGCAGCAGAAGGCAAAAAAGTAGCCGACCTGCATGAGGAACTGAGTCATCTGGTATCTAAGTGGGAAGATATATACAGCCAGTTAAATAATGCGAAAGCGCCGCTTAAGTTGCTAAGCGAATTGGATAAAGCATCCAGTATCCTAAGGGATCTATTGAACGATGAGTTTAGCAAGATAGTAGTTAACGATAAACAGCTGTATGCCAATATCAAGAGCTACCTGCAATCAATAGCTCCAAGCCGGGTTAAGATTTTACATCCCTATAAAGGAGGTAAACCGATTTTCGAAACTTTTCCGGTAAATCGTCAGATCAAGTCTTCCTTTGGTAAGACAGCGACCATGGCCAGCGGTGCTTACCTGGTAATCGAGTCTACAGAAGCAATGCACGTAATTGATGTGAACTCAGGGCACAAAATGCCAAGTTCAGATCAAGCAGAGGCTATCCTGAATGTTAACATAGAAGCTGCAGATGAGATAGCCAGACAACTGCGCCTTAGAGATATTGGAGGGTTGATTATCATCGACTTCATTGATATGAAAAATAATGAGCACAAGCGAAAGCTACATGCTCATTTGAAAGACGCAATGAAGAAAGACCGGGCTCAGCATACAATACTTCCGCTTAGTAAATTTGGATTGATGCAGATTACCCGTCAAAGGGTAAGACCTGAAATCAAAATCAATACCGCTGAAGTTTGTCCTACTTGTGAAGGTACCGGTAAGATCAATGCGTCTATTCTTATTGTAGAGGATATTGAAAGAGACTTGAAGTTCATTCTTCAGTCAAGACCTAATTCAAAGTTTACTTTGAAGGTTCACCCATTCATCGAAGCATATTTAAAGAAGGGGTTCCCCAATACGCAGATGAAATGGTTCAAGAAGTATTATAAATGGGTTCGCATCAAAGCGATTCCTAATTTCCATATCAACCAATACAAATTCTTCGACGGCAACGACGACGAGATTAGGTTGAATTAGGAATGGCTATTGGCCATTGCTGCTATGCTGTGTTATGTAACCGACGGTTTAAACCGTCGGTTACATAACACAGCACAACACAGCAAAGTGGAATTCCATTCCATTACCATTCGCCTTGTGTAACCCACGGTTTAAACCGCGGGTTACACAAGACAACTGAATTGTTTTCTACTCCTCTCTCCTGCAACTTCAGGGATTATTTCTTGTCAATTAGTCGAAAAAATGTTCTCAAAAAACCTAAACATGGTTTTTTTGAAGGAATAATCACCTGAAACGCCTTTTATGAAATTTTCTATACTGACAAGCATAGTGCTT
>JAGQWW010000090.1 GCA_020436955.1 Saprospiraceae bacterium
TCCTCCACTTATGATGTTACCCTGGCTGGTTGACCAACTGTAATTAAATTCAGGCCCTTGGCTAGATGCTGTTCCATCGAGCGTTATTTGACTTATAGCACAGGTTAATAATGCGGGTTGTGCAACGGAAGCTACCGGTAGATCTTCATCCTGAACCACAGTAATCAATGCCGTAGATTGGCACCCGTTATCATTATTAATTACAGTTAAATTATAGGTTCCTGCTTCAGAAACTTCAGGATTTAAACTTTGCTGACCGCTTTGAATGTTTCCATCTCCGGTAGTCCAGTTAATGTCATAATTGTTTCCTGCATCAGCAACTGTTCCGCTTAAGGAAATAGTCGGTGCAGTACAATTTAAAGTATCAGCAGGATTAATATTTACGGTGGGTTCCTGGATATCCTGGGATGCACTAAGCGAGTCGGTTGTCGAACATCCGTTATTCAGATTTGTCACCTCTACATAATAAATGCCCGGTTCATTTACTACCGGACTGGAAGTGGTGCTTCCGCTTACGATGTTTCCACTTTGACTGGTCCAGGTATATTCAAAGTTTCCGGAACTGTTACCTATTGAAAGTGATAGCGTACTTTCTTCATTGGCACAAGTTAAAAGTCCCGGTGTTGCCAGGGTTACCATGGGTTCTTCTACGTCCATTGATATTATGACACCCAAAGCATTTGTACAATGGTTGATGGTGTCTTCAATGATTAAGGTGTAGTTGCCGGGTTGGTCTACTAAGGGTGCAAGTGGATCAACAGGAGCTAAATTATTATTTCCAGGGTCGGTCCATTGATACACAAATCGGTTGCCGGCACTGCTGCCATTGGTTTGAATAGTGACTTTATCATTGCTACAATTAAGTGTGTCAGGTGCAGCCAAAACCACTGTTGGCTGATTAATGTCCTGTAAAACTTCCACCTCCTCGGTCGAAGTACAACCATTATCAGTATTTTGAATTTCAAAAATATAATTGCCTGGTTGATCAATCAATGGTGTAAAGGTGTTATTCCCATTGACAATATTCCCATTTGGACTACTCCAGGTGGAAGTATAATTAGCAATATTGCTTAGCAAAATAGCTTCCAGAGTGGAGTTCGTCGTTTGGCAATCCAGTATAGTTGGCAGGGCAAGATTTACCTGTGGGCTAATGGTGTCAATTGAAACGGAAACAATTTCTCTAGTTTCACAACCATTTGAAGTGTCCCGTATGGTTAACTGATATAACCCGGGAGCATCTACTACCGGCTGAAGGGACTGTTGTCCGGAAACAATGTTTCCTTGTTGACTGTACCAAGAAATTAAAAAATTAGCACCCTGATCAGAATTGCTGGCATCAATGGTGATTATTGGGTTGTTACAATCAATTGCAGGTGGACTTGAGATATCTACAACTGGCTGATCTGCATCTCGATCAATTTGAACACTATCCAATGCCGTACAGCCATTTTCCAGGTCAGTAACCGTCAAATAATATAATCCATCCTGGTCAATAAACGGTGTGGGAGTTTGACCTCCTGATAAAATATTTCCATTTACCGTCGTCCACTGGTAAGATAAATTGGAATGAGCTCCGGTGCCACTTCCATTTAATATTAGGCTGTCCAGATTGCAGGAAAGGATATTGCCCGGACCTGCATCTGCAGCAGGAGGATCAATATCTTGTAATATTTCTAAGCTATCAAGGGTAGTACAACCATTTGCAGGGTCGGTGTAGCTAACGTAATACATGCCTGGAGCAGAGACTGATAAACTTGATGAGTCCGGTCCTGAAAGCAGGATGGAGGTGGTGTCCCACCATTCTACCTGGAAGATTGGATGGTTGGGAGGATAAATCGTCTGAAGCTCCAATTCAGTAATCTGACAATTCAATACATCTGTGGTATCTAGTTCTGCAACAGGGAAAACTCTATTTACTGCTACCTGGGAAAGACTTGTATCCCGACAATTATTTTGAGTATTGTGAACTATGAGTCGATAAGTTCCGGCAGCATTAATTACTGGATTAAGCGACGTACCGCCTGAAACAATATTTCCATTGCCGGTGGTCCATTGGTAGCTGTAATTATTTCCTACTGAAGAACCTATCCCGGAAAGTGTAAGGTTGGAATTTCTACAAGTGAGGGTATCTGCAGGAGTAGAAACAGCTATTGGTACAGCTTGATCTTCATTAACAGTTACTGTAAGGGTGTCTTTACAGCCTGAAATATTATTTAAGATAGTTAAAACATAATCACCTGGGGCATCAACCACAGGTGTTAGCGTATTAATTCCGGACCTGATATTTCCATTGGTAGTGGTCCAGAATGTGGTATAACCTTGGCCACTGGTTGAATTGGAAGCATTAATAATTACGGAATCAGCATTACAACTTATCCAATATTCTGTTGGTGCGTCTGCAACCGGGATCGATGAATCACCAATAACGGTAACATTTGCTTGTTTTTCACATCTAATATCGCCATCATCATATGTAACGGTCAATTGGTAGGTGCCAGGTCTGTTTGCTTGTGCGATGTTTGAAGTTGCGCCGGATACAATGTTCCCATTTGCAGTGGTCCATTCATATGTAACGTTTGGTCCACTGGTGGATAGGGAACCGTCAAGGTCTACTACCGGAACATCACAACTTAATATTGGAGGAGGAAGCGCAAGAGCATCAACATTAACAATATCTACATGTACCTGAGCTGTATCACTGCATATTTCCAGGAATTCGACATCATCAATAGCAAAATCATTTCCGCTTAGGGCGGTATTTTGATTCACAATACAGATTAAAGCAGATGAAACACCTGGGTTTTCCCAAACTGCTGTAAAATTGGTCCAAACACAAGTGGCACCTGAAGCATTAAGTGTACCGCCTAAAAGTTGACCATTTACTGAAAATTGCAAGACTGCGGGTGAAGTCGAAATAACAGATGCTACCCATATTGAAAATACATAATCAGAAGTTGGATTAACGTTTACTACCTGGCAATAAACATTTTGACCGGCTATTCCTGCGCCATTTACGATCATCATGCTGCCTGTTCCGGTGGTGTGGTCTCCACACGGTGCAAAGTTTGGGTGGAAAGATTGAGGGTTTGAACCAACTGCATATCGTCCTTCTAACCAAAGACTGGTTTGATCATTTACATAGTTGGAGAAAAATCCATTATTACCGCCGTCGAAGTTTCCGTTGTTGATAACATTGTTATTAGTAAGGAACTTTCCTGTAAGTGTATAAGTTATAGGGAAAGCAACATTGGCTGTGGTGGAAAGGCTGTTAGGATCGGAAAGGCCAATGCTCGGTGACCATTCAACGGACTGAAGGTTGCCGGAAAGTATATTTCCAATGAGATTTACGGTACCGCTAGGCGAACAAACTTTGGGAGGAAAGGCTTCGGCATCAACCATGCCCGGACAACCTTGACTCCAGGCAATATGAGAAAATAAAACAATAAGGATCAGGTAGAGGTACTTGCTCATAGTTGCAAAAGGTAGTTTTGAATCTTGTTTAGCTAGTAAATATAGGAAACCTCAATCCTTTTTCACCGTAATCCTCTGGATAACATGGTTCTGCCCAACCTTTTTACAAGAATTTGGGGTAAAAATTGTCTCATGTTTGAACATTATATTGAATAGCAGTAATTTCGCGCCTCTTTAAAAATTAGAATAAAACAGATATGTACAATAGGACGGAAATAAAGGAAGTGTTATCCGGTAGCATGGTAGGAAAGGAAGTTACCGTATGTGGATGGGTAAGAGCTTTTCGCTCTAATCGATTTATCGCATTATACGACGGTTCTTCTTTCAATACTCTGCAGATTGTAATTGACTTCGAACAATTGGATCCTGCCATTTTGAAAAAAATCAGTTTCCATGCCTGTATTTGTGCCAAAGGTGTTTTAACAGCATCTCAGGGGTCAGGTCAGGACTATGAAATCATTACAAACGATATCACCATCCTGGGAGAGTCCAATCCTGAAAAATATCCATTGCAGCCAAAGGCTCAGACCATGGAGTTTTTGCGTGAAAACGCACATTTCCGTATGCGTACAAACACCTTTTCATCTGTTTTCAGAATTCGCCATGGTATTGCATTCGCTGTCCACAAGTTTTTTAATGACAAGGGCTATTATTACCAACATTCACCTATTATCACAGCAAGTGATGCTGAAGGTGCAGGTGAAATGTTTAAAGTTACTACCCTTGATCTTGAAAATCCACCACGAACTGAAGATGGAGCAGTAGATTATAAAAAAGACTTTTTTGGAGGGCCAGCCAATCTTACGGTTTCTGGACAATTGCAGGCAGAAATTGGTGCTTTAGCATTAGGGAAAGTGTATACTTTTGGACCAACTTTCCGTGCAGAAAACAGCAACACAACACGTCACCTTGCTGAATTCTGGATGATTGAACCGGAAGTTGCCTTTTTTGATATAGTTGATGATATGAATTTGGCAGAAGAGTTTTGCCAATATCTTATCAAATACGTTTTGGACAATTTTGCAGAAGATGTAGCCTTCCTGGATCAAAGAATCCAAAACCTGGAGAAAAACATGCCTGCGAATGATCGCCGTCCAATGGGACTGTTGGAAACCCTGAAATTTGTTGTCGATAACAAGTTTGAAAGAATTACCTATTCAGAGGCGGTCCACATTTTGAGAAATTCAAAACCCTTTAAAAAAGGACAATTTGAATTTGAACCTTCATGGGGTAAGGACCTTCAGGCAGAACACGAAAGGTTCCTGGTTGAAAAGCATTTTAAAAAGCCGGTTATTGTAAGAAATTACCCAAAAGCCATCAAAGCATTTTATATGCGATTGAATGAGCCGGGTGAGCATGAGCAAGGAGAAACAGTAGCGGCAATGGATGTTTTGTTCCCGGGTATCGGTGAAGTAATTGGAGGTTCGCAGCGTGAAGAGCGTTATGAGGAGTTGCTAAAACGAGTTCATGAAATGAATATTCCGGAAGAAGAATTGTGGTGGTACCTGGAATTGAGGAAATTCGGAGGAGCTCCACACGCAGGTTTTGGACTTGGCTTCGAAAGAATGGTTCAGTTCATTACCGGTATGGGTAACATCAGGGATGTTATACCGTTTCCTAGAGCATCAGGATCTGCTGAATTTTAAGATAATTTAGCGGTGAAAAATAAAATCTAATATTCTCCTGAAGATCAGTGGAATATTTAAAATTAATTACTTACTTTTGCACCCGCTTTTTAGAAAAGTAAAATTTCTTTTAAAATGAATACGCAAGAAGCTATCAAGTTCGTCCATGAGCAGGCAGGAATGGCACATAGCCATCCAGATTTCCGCCCTGGAGACAACGTTGCAGTGAGTTATAAAATTACGGAAGGAGACAAGGTGAGAATCCAGATCTTCCGTGGAGATGTGATCCAAATCTCTGGTCACGGCGCTACCAAAACCTTTACCGTACGTAAAATTTCGAATGGTGTAGGTGTTGAGCGTATTTTCCCATATACTTCTCCAAGTATCGAAGAAATCAAGGTATTGAAGAGAGGTCACGTACGTCGCGCTAAATTGTTTTACCTACGTAAAGCAGTTGGTAAAAAAGGACGTATCAAGGAAAGAAAGATTTTCCAGTAAACCATTCTACCCGGTTTTCCGGGTATGTATTATACCTTCAAAAGGGTTGTCTTACGAGGCAGCCCTTTTGTTGTATCCGTTCGGTTCACTTTTTTTCTGATCTGACGATTTTTCAAAAGAAATGTGGCTAAATCTTACCTTTGGCTCGAAATTTTGAATGTCAATGCCCAAACCAAAAAGCCTGTAAATTATGGCCCGGACTTCCACCATGCCCATAGCCTTTAAAAAAGGACGTTTGGCAAAATCCACCCTGCTTGACATCTACAAGCAATTGGTCTATCCAAGAGTAATAGAAGAAAAAATGCTATCCCTGTTGCGACAGGGAAAAATCTCCAAATGGTTTTCCGGTATAGGTCAGGAAGCTATATCCGTTGGATGTACACTGGCGCTGGAAGAAGATGAAATGATCTTCACCATGCACAGGAACCTTGGGGTTTTTACTGCTCGTCAGGTACCCTTCCAAAGATTGTTTGCACAGTGGCAAGGGAAAATCTCCGGCTTTTCAAACGGTAGAGAGCGCTCCTTTCATTTTGGCACCCTTGATTATGCTATCGCAGGTATGATTTCCCACCTCGGACCTCAATTGTCCCTGGCTGATGGTGTTGGATTGGCTCATAAATTAGCCGGCCAGGAAAAAGTCGCATTAGCTTTTACCGGAGAAGGCGGAACCAGCGAAGGAGAATTTCATGAGGCGTTGAATGTGGCTGCTGTTTGGGAGTTGCCCGTAATTTTCATCATAGAAAATAATGGCTACGGCCTTTCAACCCCGACAAAGGAACAATACCGCTGTGAAAACCTTGCGGATCGTGCGAAAGGATACGGTATGGAAGGTATTATTATCGATGGAAATAATATTCTGGAGGTATATAATACTATTCGAAATCTGGCTCAGGACCTTAGAAAAAATCCAAGGCCGGTACTTGTAGAATGCAGAACCTTCCGTATGAGGGGTCATGAAGAAGCTTCGGGTACCAAATATGTTCCTAAAGAATTGATGGAGGAATGGGCCTTGAAAGATCCAATCGCTAATTATGAAGCGTTTTTGATTGAAGAGGGAATTTTGACAGCAGATGAGGCCAAAACTATCAAAGCAAGTTATAAAAAGGATATAGAAAAGGCATTAAAAGTTGTTTTTGAAGAACCTGAACCCACTGCAGATACTGATGCAGAATTGGAGGATGTATATCGCGCATTTGAGTTTTCTGAGACACAGGCAGGTTCTGAGACTAAAGAAATGAGATTTGTCGATGCAATTTCAGATGGCCTTAATGAAGCCATGAAGTCGCATGATAATCTTGTTTTAATGGGGCAAGATATTGCAGAGTATGGCGGGGTATTTAAAATAACAGACGGATTTGTCAACGACTTTGGTGTTGAAAGAGTAAGAAATACGCCGCTTTGCGAGAGCGCTATTATTGGAGCAGCACTGGGGCTAAGTTTTAAAGGGTATAAATCAATGGTAGAAATGCAATTTGCAGATTTTGTGACTTGCGGTTTCAACCAAATTGTAAATAACCTGGCCAAAATCCACTATCGTTGGGGGCCAAACGCTGACGTGGTGGTGCGTATGCCAACAGGAGCCGGCGTAGGTGCCGGACCGTTCCATTCCCAAAGCAACGAAGCCTGGTTTACCCATGTTCCCGGCTTGAAAGTGGTGTATCCCAGTAACCCAATTGATGCCAAAGGATTATTGCTGACCAGCTTTGAAGATCCTAATCCTGTTATGTTTTTTGAGCACAAGGGATTGTACAGAAGCTTAAGTGCCGAGGTGCCTACCGGATACTACACCATTCCATTTGGGAAAGCTAATTTGGTAAGCAAAGGAGATGCTGTTTCCATCATTACTTATGGTATGGGAGTGCATTGGGCACAAAAAGCAATCAGTCAATTACAGATTGAGGCAGATATTTTGGACCTTCGCACCCTTGTTCCGCTTGACCTGGAAAGTATCAGGGAAACGGTGGAAAGGACCGGTAAAGTGCTCATTTTGCATGAGGATACATTATTTGGAGGCATTGGAGGAGAAATTGCAGCCTTTATTTCTGAGCACTTGTTTGACCATTTGGATGCACCGGTAGTGAGGGTTGCAAGTTTGGATTCACCAATACCATTTGCTATTCCTTTGGAACAGAACTTTTTGCCCCAAAATCGATTAATAGAGAAACTGAATTATTTATTAGCATATTAATTAATAAGCAAACGAAAAAACTCTGAAATGGATATTGAAAAGTATGTATCAGTAAGCGGATTGCCAGGTTTGTACCGCATCGTTTCCAACCGTTCCAATGGACTGGTTATCGAGGATTTGGATAATGGAAAAGCAAAATTTGCTTCAGTGAGACAATACCAGTTTAACCCGATTGCTTCTATCGGAATCTATGTGGATGGTGAAGAAGAGACTGTTTCCCTTTCTGATGTATTTACTTCTATGTTGGAAAAGATTGACACCGTCGCACTGCCGGGTGGAAAAGCATCAAATGATGAGCTAATGGATTATCTGGCAGAGGTTTTGCCTGCATTTGACAGGGAGCGTGTTTATCCCAGTGATGTAAAAAGACTTGTGAAATGGTTTTCATTTCTAAATGAAAGAAACCTTTTAAGTCTTGAAGAAGCAGCGGAGGAGGAAACAAAAGAAGAAAACACAGAAGAGAAATAAGCCTAAAAAAAAGCCCTGCCCATCATGAGTGTTGTTAATCTGCCAAAGCCAAAAAAACTAAAATATCTACCAGACGATTTTAAAGTGACCACATGGTCCAAGCTCAAGCCGTATTTTTCTGAATTGGAAAACAGGGAGATCAATTCTGCTGAAGAGCTGGAACGCTGGATTTTAGACCGTAGCGAAATTGATGCTGTTTTCGGTGAAGATTTTCGTTGGAGATATATCCGCTTATCGCAGAATAGTGAAGATGAGCAGGCAAATGAAATGTACCAATATGCGGTGCAGGAATTAATGCCCAAAATCAGCGTGGTGGAGAATGAACTGAATATCAAGTTGGTCAATTCTCCCTATCTGAAAGATTTAAATCCTGATATTTTTTACATCTATACCCGTGAAGTAGAAAATGATGTAAAACTTTTCCGTGAGGAGAATATTGACCTTTCCACGCAGGTACAGCTGAAGTCTAAAGAATACGGCGCAATTTTATCTCAAATGTTGATTGAGGTAAAT
>JAGQWW010000091.1 GCA_020436955.1 Saprospiraceae bacterium
AATCCCTCCAGTGCAAAGATTTCACATTGGATAGGAATCAAGACTGAATCTGCCGCTGTTAAAGCATTGACTGTCAGGATACCCAATGATGGCAAACAATCGATGAAGATATAATCATAATCATCCTTCACCTGGTCTAAGACAGCCTTAAGTATGAACTCGCGTTTGCTTCTGGTAGCCAACTCAAGCTCAGCACCTACAAGGTCAATATGAGATGGAATCAGGTATAAATTAGGTGTGCTGGTTTCAATAATGACGTCTTTTGCATCCACATCATTAACCAGACAATCATAAATACTATTCTCTACTTCGTGCTGCATAACGCCTACACCTGAACTGGCATTGGCCTGAGGGTCAGAGTCTACCAACAATACCTTTTTTTCAAGGATTGCCAGACAAGCAGCCAAATTAATAGCTGTTGTTGTCTTTCCAACTCCGCCTTTTTGATTTGCTACAGCGATTATTTTTCCCATTCTAAAAAAATTCTTGTGTTGTTTAAATTACATAGACCATTCCTGGCCGATTTCCAAGAGAATCAATTGCTTCCCTTTTGCTTCAAATGCATTTCTGGCAGCTTCGTGGTCAATTTTGATATAACCAAAAGTATCGAAATGACAACCGATAATAGTATCACATTCTATAAATTCTGCTGCAATGGCGGCATCTTCATATCCCATCGTAAAATTGTCACCGATAGGTAGAATTGCAAAGTCAAGAGCAGGACAGGTCCTTGGAATCAGCTTCATATCCATGGTCAGTGCTGTATCACCTGCATGATAAAATGCTCCTTCATTGTTCCACACTACAAATCCTCCGGGATTACCACCATTACTGCCATCAGGCAATGAACTGGTATGAATGGCATTGACATATTTTGCAGTTCCAAAATCAAAATGGCTTTTTCCTCCATGGTTTAGGGGATGGTTTTTCATTCCTTTTTCTCCAAACCAAGAAGCAACCTCAAAATTGGATATTACCATAGAACCGGCTCGTTTACCGATCGCCTCCACATCTGCAACGTGATCTCCATGACCGTGCGTAACCAGGATAAAATCCGGATTGATTTGGCTCACATCAATATGGGATGCCATCTCATTTGGAGTAATAAAAGGGTCAAAAAGGACCTTTTTACCGTTGGTTTCCACCATAAAACACGCATGACCGTAGTAAGTAACCTTCATATCAAATCTATATTATTCGTAGAATGCCAAGATAAAAAATCATTCCCGTAAGGGCGGGCGAAGATAGCCTCTTTTATGAAAACAAGCGGAGAAACTCACCGGAATTAATATAAATCAAACGGAATAATATCTGTAAAAAACCTCCATTATAAGGGCAAACCAGGAAAGGATAGGAATAATGAAAAACCAAATATCCTTTTGTAGCCACTTCTTGCCCGGAGCCACCAGGCTAAATATCAAAAAGAAGAAAGGAAAGATCGCAAAAAAATACCTTCCACTGAGCGATAATATGCTGGGATTGCCCACGGGAGACCATTGCAAATAGATGACCGTAGTAAAAAGCGCCATCATTATAAAGCTTATTAAAAACAACCAACCCGCCAATCGAAATCGATGCACTAGTGGTGGAATTCTTTCCTGGGCAGCAGATAAATTGGTATTCAATATCAACAGTAGCAAAATCCAGGCTGGCAGGTAATTTTTTTCCCAGCCAAATTTTCCAAAATAATGAGCGATGGTTGCCTGAAAAGATTCCGCATAGGACTTCACGACTATGCTAGCAAATTCGCAAGGATTCGACTTGATAAAATCCAATTGGGCCATTGGATCCACTCCCGGGTTTAGTTGCACATTGTCTCTAAAAATGGGGTCATAGGCGTCATACGGAATGAAATTGGAACGTAATGCATAGGACCAGACTCCTACAACCAGGATGGTAAAAAGCCCCAATGCCAAAGGGAACCACTTTTTATCACCTTGCACTGCAAAACGCTCTTTTGGAATAGCAAAAGCCAACAGCAATATAGGGGCGTAGATAAATTTATTCAGCGCAATAACCATCACCAGGCTTGTTATCAAGATGAGCCCCGACCTTTTTAAAATGGCGTTTTTATCGTTGATGAGGTACCAAAAATACCCTAGTAGGAAAAAACAAACCGCATTGGTAACCAGGTCTCCGGACAAAGAAGCATGCAATGCAAGGGAAGCCGGAAGGAGGGCTAACAACAGGTAGGTCCTTTTCCAAAATGGAAGATACCGTAAGCCCAACCATACCATCCAAATCCAAAAAATCAATCCCGACAGTCTGCCCATATAAAGGAGCTTAATAGGACTTAATTGCATATGCCTTCCGATAAACAAAGCGATTGCTTGCGGCAGGTATGGGAAAGGAGCATAATAGGCCACATTGGGAAAATCAGTAAAAACCTTGGTTTCAGGATTCAATTTCCGGGTATGTTCTTTTAGGATATCATCCATTCGAACCTTTTCATCATACTGGTATCGTAAAGGTTTGAAAGAAGCATCCATGGCGCTAAGTGATGAAGGCAAGGAGCCACCTAGTCTGTTCCCATTCATCGTTTCGCCCATCCATTGACCTTCTGATAGTTGATAGGCTCGAAAAAAATGGCTGTTTTCGTCAGGAGATTGAAAGGGAGGGACCAGGAAAATCAAAACCAGACCGGTAAGGAAACTTCCGAACAGGAAAAATTGCTCCAGTATGATATTGCGGTTCGCCATGACCACAAAAATAACAAAGGGGGCGAAAAAAAAGAGGGCCGGTCAGGTGAGGGAAAAATGGAAGAATGTCAGTCCCATCTTCTTCCATCGATACTCACGTTCCGGTCCTCTACATGAAAAAACTAGTGCAATTAATTGTTAACCGACCAAACCTGTTAGGGTCCGGCATTTCTTATGACGATGTCTCCGTAGGTGATTTTTACAAAAATACCCGGTTGTTGGGTCCTCGATTGTAAAATGGCATGTTGGAGATTATCAGACTTTTCTACAAAATTGATTTTCAAATCATTAGGAACAGTAATGCCGCCATAATGCGCCATCAAATCGTACCCGAATTCGGTAGGATTTGGATTAAAGAAATAGACATCAGAACGTTCTGCTTCGATATTAAGATTGACCAAATTGCGGTCAGAGAAAATCTTTACAATACCATATTTTGACTGAATGTCGTAGGTTCCTTTCAATCGTTTCAAGGTCAGATTGGAACGTTGGGATTCGATTTTCACTCTGCCATCCAATCCATCTGCTTCCAAATCACCAAATTTTGTACGCACATGGATATCGCCCTTGATGTTGGCTAAAGAAATGGGACTAAACTCACCGTTTACTTCCAGTTTGTTTTGAAGGTCGCTCACTTCTGATTTGCCAAAATAGTTAGTCATCTTTACCGGACATTCTTCAGGCACCTTTAACAGGTATGTTGCTTTCAGATTGGAAGCAGGCTTATCTGAAGATGCAATGAAGTTTCGAATTAAAATCTTGTTGCCGGAAGTTTCCATTTTGTATTGGAAAATCTGCAAATCCCTTTTTGCTATGGCAGCATCCGGATGACGGGACATCAATTGTAGATGTACTTCCACTTCATTTTTATCCCAGGTTTCCACCTGGATTTCAGCTCTTTCGCCTTCCAACACCACCTCCATGCCCGGAGCATAGGAAAAGTTTTTGTCGATATTTTTACTCACCACCTGGGTCGTTATCTGGGCATCCAGGGTAAGGAATCCCGAACCCGCCAGCAGGAGCAAAATAATGAGGTTATGTACTTTTTTCATTTTCTAAAAGATATTAGGCTGATTGGAAAATGGCGACTTACAGATAGGTCATAATCTGTTTTAAAACCTGGGTACGCTCCATTTCAATTTCAGTCAATTGAGCGATCATGCCGGGTTCGTCATTGTATTGGCCAATAGCTTCTTTCAGTGCATCACATGCCAAATTCAATTCGTCCAATTCTGCCTTGAGATTTTGAAATTCGGGTGTTTCACAGACATATTGTTTTTGCTTACAAAAAGCTGTTACGAGTGCAAATGCATCTTCATCGTTATTTTGGTCCAATTGCCAATCCTCTTCAATTACTTCTTCCCACTGTGCAAACTGTTCCTGTCCATCCGGTTTTTGCTGGCTAAAAAACCAACCAAAAAATCCAACTAATAACAAGACTGCAGCAGCGGCTCCCCACCATTGGCTATAAACCGGACGCATTGGAATGGTTTTTCCTTTGTCCAGTTCTTTCTCAAGGTTGGCCCAAACACTGTCGGGAGCCTTGAAGGCAGGAAGCTTACCTATTCCCTCCTTTAAAGGAATACTAACTTCCGGCTCATCCAGGTCCTTTTGGATATTCTCCCAGATGTGTTCAGGAGCCTTGTATTGAGGCAACTTTTTAAACGGATTATTTTTGTCAGGCTGCTTTTCCATTACCAGGTTGTTTTATCTGTACTGGTCCAATTTTTCTCTCAATTTATTTTTAGCATAATACAATTGCGACTTGGAAGTCCCTTCCGAAATACCAAGCAATTCACCAACTTCTCTATGAGAATACCCCTCTACTTCTACCAACCAGAATACGGTCCTATACCCTTTCGGTAAAGACATAATGGCCTTTTCAAGGTATTCTGTATCCAGCTTATTGCTTATATAAATGGCGTTATCTGCCCCCAGGTGCTCAATTGGGTCGAATTGTACTTTGGATCTTATTTTTGAATAGGCGGTTCTTACGACGATAATTTTGATCCAGGCTCCAAGGGTCGATTCAAAACGAAATCCTTTCAAACCCCTGTATATTTTGATAAATGCGTCTTGTAAAATCTCTTCTGCCAATCCAAAATCACCCGCTACACGATAAGCGATGGTAAACATGGCATCCTTATACCGATCGTACAGTTCCTTCTGGGCGTAGCGATTTTCTGCCAGGCAACCCTCCACGAGTTCTTTTTCTGTCATCCGTATAGTGGGCATCATTCCTTTTGGTGAAATGGTTCAAAGGTAAAGTGTGGGGATTAATTGTCGGGGTTGTATGAAGGAGATTTTTTTTAAAAAGAAAGATTATCCTTTTTCAATTTGGAGGGATCTTCCTGGAAGGTTTTCAATCTTTCGTGGCTGTAACCGAAAGTGGCAAAAGGTAAGACGCGTTTTAACCAATTCTCCAGTACCAGACATTTGGTGCAATGGACAGGAATAGTTTCTTCTTTTCCTGAAATAAATTTGAAAGTCAGGTAATCACGTCTGAACAGCTTGATTCCAAAAGGCATTATTTCGACTTTCAGGGTATAGACCCAAACTATTTCGGTTGGATTGAATTTTAGCGTTTTGTAAATAGGCGCATTCTCCGGCACGCCTATCCTACTCCAAATTACAAATAAGTAAGTACCAAGAATGACCAAACCTAATCCAATGCTAGCTAAATATATATTCCTTGTTAAAAAATACGCAGTCAAGCCCAACCCGATAAAAAATGCAACAGACGCCAGCAAAAGCAAGCGTGTAAGCTCTTTTTGCAACATTTCCAGGAAAATTTCCCGGGCAGGATGGTCAAAATATTTATTCTCGGACATGGTGGATACACTTTGATAACCTGGTCACTCCTTTAACTTCAAAATTGGTCCTTTGGTTTATCATTTTCAACAACTTTTGAAAAATCATTTTGGAAAGGATTTTCCAATTTTTTCCCATTTTTAATCTGAATCCTATCTTTGCCAAATTGCACTAACAAAAGAAAAAGCAGGCAATGGCTAAGAGTACGGCATCCGCAAAAAAGGAAACGCCTTTGATGAGGCAGTATAATCAGGTGAAAGCTAAACATCCTGATGCAATCCTGCTTTTTCGGGTAGGTGATTTTTATGAGACATTTGGGGAAGATGCAGTTAAAGCCAGCAAGGTTTTAGGCATCGTCCTTACCAGCCGCAACAATGGCGGAGACCAGACCGAATTAGCCGGATTTCCCTACCATTCCATGGATATGTATTTGCCCAAATTGGTCCGAGCCGGATATCGGGTCGCCATATGTGAGCAATTGGAAAAGCCAAGCCCTGAGAAAAAGATTGTCAAAAGAGGAGTGACTGAGATTGTTACGCCAGGAGTCAATGCAGTAGAGACCTTGTTGGATCATAAAACCAGCAATTATCTGGCAGGCTTATATTTTGGTAAAAAAGATCAAATGGGTGTCGCTTTCCTTGATATTTCGACGGGAGAATTTTTGGTAAGTGAAGGTGATAGCAGTTATGTGGATAAGCTTTTGCAAAGTTTCCTTCCCTCTGAGGTAGTTTTTTCAAAAGATAAGACCAAAACCTTCGAACAGCAATTTGGAGATAAGTTTTACACCTTCCGTATGGACGAATGGGTTTTTAGCCATGATTTTGGCAGGGAAAAACTCATGGAACATTTCCAGGTCAGTACCTTAAAAGGATTTGGAATTGAAGAAATGGAACTAGCCCAGATTGCAGCAGGTTCGGTATTGCATTACCTGGCCACGACAGAAAATAAAAACCTACAACACATCAATAAGGTAAGTCGCCTCCAACCGGACAAATATGTCTGGCTCGACCGATTTACCATCCGCAACCTGGAATTGTTGCATAGCCAACACGATACAGGCACTTCTTTGCTGGAAGTATTGGACCAGACCACTACTGCCATGGGTGGCCGCCTTTTAAAAAAGTGGACCGTCCTTCCCCTGAAGAACAAGGTAGAAATAGAACAACGGCATGATGTTGTTTCCTATTTGTTGGAGCATCCTGATTTTCAAATGGAGCTGGATAAATGGCTGCACCAAATCGGGGATTTGGAGCGCCTGATTTCAAAGGTTCCACTGGGAAAAATTAATCCCAGGGAGATCAAACAGTTGGGAAGAGCACTGGATGCATCAGAAGCAGTGAAGCAATTGTTGTCCAAAAACAAACAATCTTACCTGGAAAAAATCGGTGAAGGCATCAATCCTTGTGCTAAATTGAAAGAGCGAATTGAAAAGGAAATTGTGCTGGAACCACCGGTCAACCTTTCAAAAGGGGGTGTAATTGAAGACGGATTTTCAGAAGAATTGGACGACTTGAGAAATACTATCAATCATGCACAGGATCTTTTGTTGGATATCCAAAAGGCCGAGGCGGAAAGGACGGGGATAACCAATTTAAAAATTGGCTTTAATAATGTTTTTGGGTATTACCTTGAAGTTACCAATAAGTTTAAAAATCAGGCACCGGCTGAATGGACCCGCAAACAAACGTTGACCAATGCAGAACGGTACATCACAGATGAATTAAAAAAACTGGAAGCAAAGATCCTTGGTGCTGAGGAGAAGATACTGGTGCTTGAGACCAAGTTGTACGACCAGTTGGTTTTAGACATGATGGATTATATCCAACCAATCCAACACAATGCTCACCTGTTGGCATCTTTGGATTGTTTGATGTCTTTTGCCAAAATATCCCTGAAAAACAGGTACGCAAGACCAGAAATGAACGATTCATTGCGCATTGATATCAAGCAAGGAAGACATCCGGTGATTGAGACCCAGTTACCGCTGGGAGAGCAATACGTTCCAAACGACGTAATTCTGGACAGTGAAGACCAGCAAATCCTGATGATCACCGGTCCAAACATGTCAGGTAAATCTGCAATACTCAGACAGACAGCCCTGGTTTGTCTGATGGCCCAAATGGGTTGTTTCGTGCCGGCAGATGCAGCGAGCATAGGGATAGTGGATAAGGTATTTACCCGCGTAGGTGCCAGTGATAATATTTCCAGTGGAGAGTCGACCTTTATGGTTGAGATGAATGAGACGGCCAGTATCATGAACAACATCTCGGACCGTTCGCTCATCCTATTAGATGAAATTGGACGTGGCACCAGTACTTATGATGGTATCAGTATCGCCTGGAGTATTGCGGAATATTTGCATAATAACGGATTTGCTCGTCCAAAGACCCTTTTTGCCACCCATTATCACGAATTGAACGAATTGGAAGGCAGATTTCCAAGGATAAGAAACTATAATGTAGCCGTAAAGGAAGTAGGTCAAAAGGTGATTTTCTTGCGCAAGCTGGTGCCGGGCGGTAGTGCCCATAGTTTTGGTATCCACGTAGCCGGAATGGCTGGAATGCCAAAGAGTATAGTTTTGAGAGCAACAGAGATATTGGCCCAATTAGAAACCAAGATGATGGAAGATGGAGCAACGGATGCCAAATCGTCGGTTCAGGTCCAAAAACCACAAACTGACCAGATAAACAGTGCATTACAACTTTCTATTTTTGAAACGGTAGATCCAACTGCCGGCAAATTGAAAGAGGCTATCATGGACGTGGACATCAACCGGATGACACCTATAGAGTGCATGATGAAACTAAACGAATTAAAAGGTTTGCTGGAAGAATAAATTGTCTGAAGGTAAAGTGATACCCTGACCATAGGTTTTTTCTTACTTTGTGGAACATTTTCCGACGATAGTCGAAAGAATAAGATGACCTTTCAACTAAGCGGTCATTTTTCTATTGTAAAATATAAAAATCGATGTTTAAGAATCTTAAGTCATTGTTCATCATAGATGAGGACGATCAGGGAAAAGGGAAAAAGCCTGCTGAAGATAATAGTGCGACTGCTGAAGAAAAGATAAAGCAGGTTCAGGAAGAGATAGATACTAAAACACCTGCGGGAAAAGCCCATCCAAAATTTACTGAAATTCTTTTCCAGGCTATGGAAAACAATAACCTGGAAGGTTTTGATTACCTGGAATACAAAAAGTCTTTACAATCCCTGGCAAAGATGCCGATGGAAGA
>JAGQWW010000092.1 GCA_020436955.1 Saprospiraceae bacterium
ACCTGATAAGACACCTTAGAAGCGGCAAACAGGACCCGGTCAAAGTAGTGATTAATAATGGTCGCCTGTTGGAAGATGTTGCTGGAAAGGTAGCAGAATTTCTAGAGCCGGATTCCCTTGCCTTTATGGAGCTTTTTACCAATGAATTCTACCTGGATTCTTTAGGATACAGTCCGGAGACTTTTATGTCTGTTTTTATACCGAATACCTATGAGTTTTTCTGGAATACAAGTCCACAGGCATTTGTAGCTCGAATGGTGAAAGAACACGATGCTTTCTGGTCCAAAAATGAACGGAAATCCAAAGCTGAAAAGCTTGCAATGAGTCCCGAAGAAGTCTATACCCTTGCTTCGATTGTTGAAAGGGAGAGCAATAAAAAGACAGAACGTCCGACCATAGCCGGCGTATATCTAAATCGCTTAAAAATTGGAATGCCCCTGCAGGCGGATCCAACACTGGTGTTTGCCACCAGAGATTTTACAGCCACTCGGGTTTTAAATTTTCATAAAGAAGTAGAATCACCCTACAATACCTATAAATATGCCGGTCTGCCGCCAGGTCCCATTTCAATGGCATCCATTGGCAGCATCGATGCAGTTTTGGATTTTGAAGACCACGATTACCTTTATTTTTGTGCAAAACCGGATGGCTCAGGTTATCATGATTTTGCCAAATCATTGGCACAACACAACAGGAATGCAGCTCGCTATTGGGCCAGCTTAAGAAATTAGCATATGGATCGTCCTTTTATTATTGGAATTACCGGAGGAAGCGGATCAGGGAAAACCTCCTTTATTCGGGAATTGATAGACGGCTTCTCTGAGGAGGATGTTTGTATTCTTTCCATGGATGATTATTATAAACCCATCCATGAGCAAAAGCAGGATACCCAGGGCGTTCATAATTTTGATTTGCCTCGTTCCATTGATAAAAAGGCCTTTGTGGAGGATTTAAAAAGCCTGATGGAAGGTAATACGGTCCAACGTGAAGAATATACCTTCAATAACAAAGAGGCTGAACCTAAAATTCTTACTTTCAATCCGGCCAGGGTTATTATAGTGGAAGGTCTTTTTGTATTCCATTTTAAAAAAGTACGGAAATTGCTGGACCTGAAAGTTTACCTACATGCCAAGGAAAACCTGAAAGTTATCCGCCGAATCAGACGCGACCAGGTCGAACGCAATTACCCAATCGATGATGTATTGTACCGCTACCAATACCACGTCTTACCTACATTTGAAAAATACATCCAACCTTACATCAACGACGCAGATTTGATTATTAACAATAATGCGCATTTTGAAAACGGTTTGATTGTCTTCAAAGGATACCTGTCCAATCTATTAGCTGGTTTGAGATAAAACCGGGTTTCATGTGTCATTTTGGATTTGCCAATTACAGATAGCTTCAACCTATTGGAGATAATTTGTAACTTGCTATACCTATTGTAACTTGACTGTTTCTCAAAACCGGAAACCGTTTTGTATACTCGTTATACCGGAATCCGAACAATCTCTGACATGAAAAAAGCATTACCCGTCTTAATCTACTGCCTGTTGGCATTTAGCCTTTTGGGGCAGGTTGAAAGTGGAACCATTCCGATCTCTGGCGGAATCGCCGTTCAAAAAACTTATTCCGGTGAAAATTATGAAAGTAACTTTTGGGGTATTGCTCCCTCCGCTGGATATTTTTTCAATGACTATATTGGACTGATAGGTGGATTTTCCTATTCTCATACTGCCCTCAAGCTACAGAATTTTCCTACTGAAGGAGAGAAGATTGAACAAAGCACGGGACGTTTCGCCGTTTTCCTCGGTCTTCGTTCTTATTTCCCAATTCGAAAAAATCGGATGTTTGCTCAACTTGATGTGAGCAATACAACCATAAGCCAACCTGAATTTCCGGATCCATTGGACAGATATTCCACGTTTACTTCAAAAATTGGGGTAGGAGCCAATGCCTGGTTTAACAATAACATTGCTCTGGAAGCAAATTTGAAATACACTTTTTTTAAGAGTAATACCCTGGAAGACCAATCTTATTTTGGAAAGGGACCCATAGAATTTATCGTTGACATAAGACCTTATTTAATTGAAAGAGGGGATCCACCGTCTAATCTGGCTGATGAATTTTTGGATGTAGGAGGATTCCAGGTGGGTGGTTCTGCAGGATTTCGTCATTCTTTAAATGATAATGACAGGGAGATAAACGGTGTGGCAGTTGAAAATGATCAGGTTAGCATTTATGCAAGTCCTGTGGTCGGATATTTTCCTGCTGAAAATTGGCTTACAGGTTTGGCCGGTACACTTTCATATGCAGACGATAATGCCAATAGTCCGATTACATATGCACTGTCTCCTTACACCCGATATTACATTCGAGTGGCCGATGGATTACAATTGGTTCCTAATTTCAGTTTCGTTTATTTTTACCAGCTATCAAGAGACAAAATCCGCGACCAAACCAATATCAGCCGTAGAGTAGAATTTATTCCCGGCATCGGTTTAAATATCTTCATTGCAGAAGGTTTAGGGCTGTTTGCCAATGGCTCTATGAGTTTTGTGAATCGAATTGATTCCGATCCTGCATCTTTTGTAGGAAATAGATCCAATGTGTTGCAGTTCAGACTGGGATTAGAATATTATATTAGCGCCTACTAATTGCTAATCAAATGGAAAAATTCAAAGATTCCCCGCTTCCCAATATCATCGAGCTTCGCAACATCGATCAAAGTTATGATGGGGGGAAAACACATATCATAAAGGGACTTGATTTTTTGGTAGAAGATAAACCTGCCCAGGGACAGTTTGTGGTAATACTGGGTATGTCCGGTTGTGGCAAAAGTACCATCTTGCGATACATCAGTGGTTTGCAAAAACCAACAGCAGGAGAAGTACTAATACACGGAAAACCTATCACTGATGAGAACCGGGTTGCCATGGTTTTCCAGCAATATTCCTCATTGCCATGGATGACGGTGTTGGATAATGTTGCTCTGGCGTTGAAATACAAGGGAGTAGGGGAGAAAGAGCGAAAGGAACGCGCCATGGAAATGATTGAATTGGTCGGTTTGAAAGGACATGAGGGCAAGTTTGCGCAATATCCTACCTTATCAGGCGGTCAACTTCAACGGGTAGCAATAGCAAGAAGTCTTATAGCCAATCCCGAAATTTTGCTGATGGATGAGCCTTTTGGTGCGCTTGATATCAATACGCGGCTTCAAATGCAGGACTTGCTAACCAGCTTGTGGCATAAATTTCACCCAACCATCATTTTTGTTACGCACGATATTTCAGAAGCGGTGTATCTGGGCGATGATATTTACATCATGAAAGCACCTCCTTCTAACTTTGTTGAACATATTCCGGTCGATTTGCCTTTCCATAGAACAAGAGATACCAAAAGAAATCCACATTTTGTTGAGCTGGTTCATGAAGTAGAAGACCGAATGGTCAAGGTGGCTCAAATGAGTAAAGTGGAGGTGGGTTAGAGAATTCTTTTCAAAAAACAGATAAGGGGATAGTTACTTTTGAATTTTTTGCCAGTCTAAAAGGAGATTTTTGCATTCCCTTTTGGATTGCATATTTCTTAATATTTAGATCATCAGTCCATTTGGATTAAAATATTATCTTTCCATTTTTCCCCAAACGTTTAACATACAAACATTATGAAAAAATTGATTTACACCTTTGCAGCATTTTTTCTTTTAGGTGCTGTAAATCTTAAAGCCCAAGATCTTCCACAGGTTGGAGAGCCTGGAAAATGCTACGTGAAATGTATAACCCCCGATAAGTTTGAAGAGGTTACAGAGACAGTAGTGGTACACCCAGCCTACACAGTTTTGGAAACTGTTCCTCCAACTTACAAAACGGTTACTGAAAAGGTTTTGGTAAAGGAAGAATCCAAGCAATTGAAAGTAATCCCTGCTGTGTATGAAACCGTTGAGGTTGAATACATCTCAAAAGAAGATGCAGAAAAATTGAATGTTGTTCCTGCAACCTTTATGGACGATTCAAAAGATTTTGAAGTGTATCCTAAAACCGGCCGTTGGGAGTACAAAATTCTAGCAGACTGTCCTTCAGCAAACAAGGAAGACTGTATGGTAGCGTGTTATGTAGAATACCCTGAAAGAACCCAGACTGTTCCATTGAAAAAATTGGACAAAGACGCATCTACTACTCCAGAGCCTGTGCCTGGTAAAAATGCAACCTATAAAAAGCAAGTAGTTAAAACTCCGGCAAGAGTAGAAGAAATTACCATTCCGGCCGAATATGCGACTATCACAAAAACAGTGGTAGATGAAAAAGCTAAGACGGTGAAGAAAACCATCCCAGAAGTAACAAAAACTGTAACCATCACTAAATTGGTTGAAAAGGGTGGTATGACCGTGTGGGAAGAAGTAGATTGTGGGTTGGTAGGAAAAGCTAATTTGCTTCCAATTTTATATGAGTTTAATAGCGCAAGAATTACTCCTGAGTCTAAAAGAATCATCGACAACAACTTATTAAAGTTGATGAATGAAAAGAAAGGTCTAAACATTGAAATTAGATCGCACACTGACTCAAGAGGTAACGACGAATACAACCAGGCACTTTCTCAGCAAAGAGCACAGTCAGTTGTAAATTACCTTGTTAGCCGCGGTATCGCCAGAGAAAGATTGGTAGCCAAAGGATTTGGTGAATCACAATTGGTGAATCGTTGTGGAAATGGGGTTGAATGTTCAGAAGAAGAACACCAGGCAAATCGTAGAACTGAATTCAGAATTATTCAAGGAAAATAATTCTCCTTCAATATTGAAGCGTATTAAAAAACAGCAATTCCAGATTTAGGAGTTGCTGTTTTTTATTGTAATCATCTCTACTTCAGTTGGAACCCCGGGAAGGATTTCAATCCCAAATTGGTCACGCAATTCTTCTTCCATTAAATTGTCGTAATTATAATGGAAACTCCAGTCATGTTTAAGATCGTCTTTCCCTTTGTAGATAAAAGGTTTATTTTTTAATTCACTCAAAAGGTTACAAATTTCACTGACAGTCATACCATCCGCTTCCAATCGTTGTTCACCTATCATGTAAGTATTTATTCCTTCATTGCCCCAATCTATTTGATGGGTATCCCACAAAAGAGAAGGGTCTGTTATTTTTACTTCCTGAGAAATGACCCGCTTTCGCTTTCGATCTAATTTTACTTGGAACTGGTCAGAAAGGTATTGCATGATACGGTCCTTATCAAAGTCCCAAAGGTTGGCTTTAGCCCCAAAAACCACTTTAATATCAAGCGCACTTTCAAAATTGGTCTTGGGTAATCCCAGCAACTTACTGTATAATTGAATCAAATCACCTTCAAAATATACGCGGGACTCAGTTTTAATAAACTGATTTTGAATAATTTCTTTCTGAGATGTTTTTGCAAAAATGGCGGCGGTATCAATTTCTGTATATTGGAAGGTTTCAAAAACAGGTGCAGTAAATTGAAACAAGTCTTCCAATTGGTATGGTTGGAAGGATTCTTTTTGAACAAGCGTTCTGAGTTTATGCACACTTAGCGCTGAAGGACTTCCTTTCCATACTACCTTACCTTGGGCATTTAACACAACAGAATACGGTCTGTAAGGAACGTCGAAGTGGCGAACATTGAAATCATTATGGTCCTGATAAATTGCCAAACGAAGGTCCTGTTCGTCTACAAATCTTCTGATTTTAAATTCATTTTCATCAGATATCCCTATCATGTATACTTCATCTTTCAATTGCTCCTGATATACTTCAAGTTGTCTGGCAGCAGGTAAACAGGGTACGCACCAGGTGGCCCAAAAATCAATGAGAATAAGTTTTTGATTAGAAAAATCCGTGATTTTGTTTTCCTGGATTACTGTGCCAATCTCCAATTTGGTTTGCGCATTAGCTTGAAATCCAACAAACACTGTTGACAGGATAAGAAGTGTGTAGAAGTGATTTTGGAAATTACGTATCATTATATGCAAACGAAATGTAATGGGATTAAGTATAGTAGGATATAAATCAGCAACTCGTAGGTTTACCTTAATTATTCTTCATTTCGTTTTCTAAACACTAATAAAATACCATCGGTTTGAGAGGATGTCTGGTTGGCAGGATTGCTACTGATAATGGTTTCCATTTTAAAGAGATCGTATCCATTGTTGTGGTATTCCAGGAGTAGTGCCTCGGTCTCTTTAGCTAACTTGAGGCCGTCGACATTTTGTATGTACCACTTCTTCTTATACTGGGAGGTAGGTAGGTATTCTACTTTAAAATCAAACATAGGACTAAGGCTTGGGTTGTGAAAAGTTTAAGATGCCAGCAAAATACTACTTACATCTTAAACTTTTCAAGGCCCAATTATATTAATCTTCCCACTCAGCAAGGAAAACATTTGTATCGCGTCCTCCACCATTATTACGGTTAGAAGAGAATACTAGATATTTTCCATCAGGAGAAAACATTGGGAATGCGTCAAATACATTATCGTAGGTGATTTGTTCTAAACCGGTACCATCTGTATTGATAGAGAACAAGTTAAATTGTCTGCCGCTTTCAGTATGGTGATTGGTAGAGAAAATGATTTTGTTGCCGCTTGGATGGTAAAATGGAGCCCAGTTGGCACCACCCAAATTAGTAACCTCCTTCATATCTGAACCATCTACATTACAGGTGTAGATTTCCATGTTGGTAGGCTGTACCAAGCCTTGTTTCAACAAGTCTGTATAAGTCTTAACATCTTCCTTATCAGTTGGTCTGGAAGCTCTGAATACCAGGCGTTTGCTATCTGGCGAAAAGAACGCACCACCATCATAACCCAATTTATCGGTCACTTGCTTCACATTTGAACCATCAATATCCATAGTGTAAAGTTCAAGGTCACCTGAACGGGTTGAAGTGAAAACAATCTTAGTTCCGTCAGGTGAAACAGTTGCCTCAGCATCATAGCCTGGGTTATCTGTCAATTGTTTCAGGATGTTTCCTTTTTTATCAGCAATGAAAATATCATAGCTATCATAAATACCCCAAACGTATTTTCCATTCACGGAACGAGGGCTTGAAGGGCAGGTATCTGCAGCCAAATGAGTTGAAGCGTATACGATGGTGGAATCACCGGGCATGAAATAAGAACAGGTTGTTCTTCCTTTTCCGGTAGAAACCATGGCTGGTCTTTCACCGGTGATGCCAGAGGTAGGGAAAGTGAATATCTGGTCACACTCGATTCCCCATGCTGGATTGGTAACCTGAAGTACAAGCTCATTTCCGCTAAAGCTGAAATATGCCTCTGCATTATCACCACCGAAAGTAAGCTGCTTCAGGTTTTTGAAATGGCTTTCCTGGTCATAACGAAGGCTATCAACAGTTTCTTCAGTTGTATTTTCTGCTTCTGTCTTAGTCTCAGAATTACATGCAAATAGTAAGGTGCCTAAAAAGGCTGCAACAAAAAGGTTTTTCATTTCTCAAATTTTTGCGCAAAAATAAAATTCCGGTGCATATCGACACCATAATGAATGTCATAAAATCGTCACACCATAGGAACAGGGGGATAGGGTAGGAATTTTTGAAAAAACTCCATTCAAAATTTGAATTTCAAAAAATCGATTTAATTTTGCGGCTCGGGTGCTGTACGACCAGCTCCTTCTGAACTCCCCCAGGGCGGAAACGCAGCAAGGGTAAGAAGTTGAGCGGTGCGATACGGCACTCGTTTTTTTATGCCTTCGGAAAAAAAATTAATGTTTTTTCAACATTTTTTAATTTCATTATTCCCGCATTTTCGAAGTTTAATTTCCTTTATTTCCCTACTTGCTATCATTTATTCTGATTCTTAGTGTAAAGTTGACCAAAACTTTTTTGGTCTATTTGTAGCGTTTTGATTATCAGTTGGTTGGCATTGTTTTTTGGTTTAATTTTGCATTCGAATTCGACCTATTTATTCGTTCATTAACTTTTTAAACCATGATCAAAAAGAGTTTTGCTAAAACCGGTAAGGTGTGTAAAGCCACTTTTAATCTTCCTAAAGAAGCAGTTGTTGACGCCAAAAACGTAGTACTGCTTGGAGACTTCAATAATTGGAACGTTGAAGATCCAACTTCTATGAAAAAGAAAAAGGATGGCTCATTCGAGACCACCGTTGAATTGACTCCGGGACGTGAATACCAATTCCGCTACCTTATTGATAGCGTACGTTGGGAAAACGATTGGAACGCAGACGATTATGTAGCGGTTCCAGCTTTCGGGGTATATAACTCCCTTGTAGTAATTGAAGAAACAGTTGCTGTAGTTCCTACTGCTAAAGCTCCTGCAAAGAAAGTTGTTGCAAAAGCAGCTCCTGCAAAGAAAGTTGCTCCTAAAGCTGAAGCAACTGTAGCAGCAAAAGCAGCACCAGTTAAAGCTACTCCAGCGAAAAAAGCTCCTGCAAAGAAGGTTGTTGCAAAAGCAGCTCCTGCGAAGAAAGCAGCTCCTGTAGTTGAAAAATTGTCAACCATCGAAGGTATCGGTCCTAAGATCGAAGGTTTGATGAAAGAAGCTGGAATCGATTCTTTTGCAAAATTGGCAACTGCAAAATTGGAAACCCTAAAAGAAATTTTAGCCAATGCAGGTGCTCGTTACAAAATGCATGACCCAACAACCTGGACACAGCAAGCTAAATTGGCTGCTGATGGACATTGGGAAAAATTGGCAAAATTGCAAGACGAGTTGAAAGGCGGAAAGAAGAAATAAATCCTCC
>JAGQWW010000093.1 GCA_020436955.1 Saprospiraceae bacterium
CTTGATAATTTCAATCGCAGAGACCTTGAAATCAGACCTCGTACCGGGATATTAATAGGATTAAAATATAAATTCTTACAATAGCCATTTTTGAAATCTCATTTTTGAATTTCCGTTTACAAAAAAGTGTAAACAATAGATTAGGGTATTAATACATAAAAGTGTCTTCAAATTATAAAAGCCATTTTACGCTAAACCAACCATTCATGAACCAAGGAAAGATTTACTTATACCTAACGCTGTTGTTATTGGCTCCATTCGCCTTGCAGGCTCAAGGAGAAACTGGAAGTATTGCGCTCCGCACACAAGCTGAAATTGGATTCCAGCCCGAATTTTGGGACGTTCCTGAAATAGGGAACCTTCGTAGCTCTAATGGAGGATTTTTTCAATTGTATGTTGATGAGACAGCTTACCTGCAATTATCCAATCGCATTTCTATTGGAATAGGTGTCGGATTTGGTAAGTTTCACGCAAAAGAATTCAACTTTGTAAATGGCTTTTCAGTTGAAACGGATGCGAATGCTTTTCACTTAAGAACATCACTTTATACAAGGTTTAAAAGCCAGTTTTCCGAAAAAATGGGTATGTATCACGAAATTCAATTTCGTTATCATATCGGTAAATTTGAACGAATTTCCGGTTCTGGCATCCCCATCAATGGAGATGTCAACATAGTTGGCTTAGGTTACAACCCTATTATCTATTATAAATTAAACGACAGGTTACATCTTGAGGGCTCCATTCAAGGTATTACCCTGTTCAGAACCAAATCAAAGCCTGATACAAATAATTCATTTTTCTTTGATCCTGATATTAATGGTCGTATAAGAATGGGACTTTTAGTGGGGCTTTCTTATTACTTCCCAACCCAGGAAGAAGATGCTCCAAAAAAGAAGCGTTCAAAGAGAAGGAAGCGTCGTTAAATGTTTTGAAAACAGTTACCTCGCATTCTTTTCCTAAAATCCCGGCAAATTCTTTTCAGTAGTTATATTTTTGCGCTTTTTTGTGCAGAATTTGTCCTCGTCGGGCAACAACCATTAAATCAAGGTTCATTTTGGAAAAGAAAACTGTTTTATCCGCCATCCAACCCACTGGTGATATGCATTACGGCAATTATTTTGGAGCCGTAAAGAATTGGGTTGAATTACAGAAAAAGTATACCTGCTTCTTTGGTGTGGTTGATTACCATGCCATGACTATGCCCTACTCCCCTAAGAAACTTAGGGAAAACACCTGGGATTTCATCATAAACCTTTTGGCTGTTGGCGTGGAGCCCAACAATCTTTTCATCCAATCATTGGTCCCCGAACATGCCGAACTTTGCTGGATCTTCAATTGCTTTACTTCCTATGGCCAGCTTACCCGTATGACTCAGTTTAAGGATAAAAGCCAGCAAGCAGGTGGTGAAGATGGATTTATCTCTGCCGGTTTATTGGATTATCCCGTCTTGCAGGCTGCGGACATCTTAATTTACAGAGCAGACTATGTACCGGTGGGTAAAGACCAGGAACAGCACCTGGAACTTACCAGAAACATAGCACAACGCTTCAACAACCAGGTAGGAAAAGAGTACTTCGTTCTACCTGAATCCTTATATACGGAAACCCCGAAAATTGCTTCTCCCGCTGACCCTAATCGCAAAATGTCAAAGAGCCTTGGTGAAAAGCACTACATCAATGTATTTGGAGAAGAGAATCGGGTTAGAAAACAAGTTAAATCTGCCGTTACTGATACCGGAGATACTCCAGAAGGTGAAATGAGTGCCGGTGTAGCCAATCTTTTTGAATTATTAAAAGCTGCGGAATCGATGCAAGCATATAATTCCCTTATGGGAGATTATGAGTCCGGTGCTTTAAAGTATGTTGATTTGAAAGAAGCGGTGGCAGACGCATTGGCGGGTCTCAGCAACCAATTCAGAGAAAAGAGACAAGAGCTAAACGGCAATAAAAAAGAGGTGAAAAACATGGTTAAAGCCTCTTCAGAGCAAATCAGAAAAAGGGCCCAGGAAACTGTTCGTGATGTGAAAGAACTTTGTGGATTGATCAATGTAAAATATTAGTAATGAGCGACAAAAACGTAAGCAAACAATCAGAAATAAAAATCCGTGTTGGACTAAATAAAGATAACTTACCGGTTGAGTTGGACTGGCTGTCGGAAGAAGGTGAAAATGCCAATACCTGGAATCCGGTTAAAGCCTTGATGGTTTCTTTATTTGATGATGAAACACGAGATACCCTGCGTATTGATCTTTGGACGACCGAGTTTCAAGTCATTGAAATGGATAGGTTTATGTACCAGAGTTTAAGAAGTATGGCTGATACTTATTATCGAGCAACTCAAAATAAAGAGCTGGCTAATGAGATGCAAAGATTTGTGCAGTATTTTGGTGAAAAGACTGAGGTGATTCCAAAAAACTCTTAACTTCCAGCAAAATAATAGCAACCTCTCCTAAATAATTAACCACTACCCTAATGGAATTTGTAATTGACCTGTCTAGAGGACTTTTGGGACTGGCATTCTTGCTTGGCATTGCTTATTTGTTGAGTTCTGATCGAAAAGCCATTGACTGGCGTTTGGTGCTTATGGGACTTGGCCTACAGCTTATTCTTGCAATTGCAGTTTTGAAGATCGGATTCGTTAGGCAGGGCTTTGACTTTGTTTCCAGTTTCTTTGTAGTGTTGTTGGATTTCACTGATGCAGGAGCAGATTTTGTGCTGGGAAATTGGCCTGATGTTGCACAAATAACAGATGGTCTATCAGGTGAGGTGGCTACTGTTGGATATGTTTTTGCCTTTAAAGTCTTACCTACCATAATCTTCTTTTCAGCGCTTTCTTCAGTTTTGTATTATCTGGGTGTCCTTCAGTTTATCATCAAAGGATTTGCCTGGATTATGGTTCGCACCATGCGATTGACAGGGGCAGAAAGTCTTGCTGCAGCTGCCAATATTTTTATTGGACAAACAGAAGCTCCACTGGTAATCAAACCATATCTGGAGAAAATGAGTAAGTCAGAAATCCTTTGTTTAATGACTGGGGGGATGGCGACCATCGCAGGCGGAGTCTTTGCAGCATATGTTGGGTTTTTAGGGGGCTCAGATCCTGTCGCTAAGCAATTGTTTGCAACCCATTTGTTGACAGCTTCGATCATGTCAGCACCTGCAGCTATTGTTGCTGCTAAAATGCTGTTCCCGGAATCAAAACCCAGGGACCTTGCCCATCAGGAATTGGACATTCCAAAACAGGAAGCAGGTAATAACATTTTGGACGCTATTTCCAGAGGAACTACCGATGGTTTAAAGTTGGCCATCAATGTTGGTGCAATGCTTTTGGTTTTTACTGCCATGATTGCCATGGTAAATTACGTAATCGCCAATTTCATTGGCTCCTGGACGGGTTTGAACGATTGGGTGGTTTCTTATACAGATGGAAGGTTTGAGGCCTTTAATCTAGAGTTTATCCTAGGAATAATCTTTAGCCCTATTGCCTGGCTATTAGGCGTGAATTCAGAAGACACACTTTTGGTTGGCCAGTTATTAGGCTTGAAAACTACGCTAAATGAATTTTATGCCTATGCAGAGCTTCAAAGCATTAAGGAGAGCCTCAGTGAAAAATCTCTGATCATTGCTACTTACGCACTTTGTGGATTTGCCAATTTTGCATCGATTGGAATTCAAATTGGAGGTATCGGTGCTATTGCACCCGGTCAAAGAAAAACCTTAACTGAATTTGGAATCAAGGCGCTTATAGGAGGAACCATCGCTTGTTTTCTAACAGCTGCTATAGCAGGTTTCCTGGCATAACCTCAAAAAACAATGCTATTAATAGTAATACGCATATTACTATTACACCCATTATGAGTCCAATTCGCATATTGAATCCAGGTCCAGGTTTAATCATCGATGGTTTGAAATATTCCTTTGCAAACTCCTCAAGGGTATGGTGCAATCTCTTTGGATGACTTTCCTTCTTTTCAGGAATCCGAATGATATCTCTAATCTTTTGGATAAAGTATGCTGAATGCTTTAAAGTTGGATCAGCCTCCAATTTATCAGAAATGTATTTCAGGTCTTCATCATGTAGCAAACCATCCCAAAATTCCTCTATTAAATGAAGGTCCTGAATTTTTTCTATGCTATCATAAACTTCTTCTGACTTACAATTTTCAACAAACAATGGGTCATGAATGATATTTTCATACAATGCTGCCAGGCACTTTTCCTTTTCATCTTTTATTTGCTCAGGACTCATTTCAGTCAAATTGTCTTTCCATTTATTAAATGGGTTGCCTGACCATAGACACCTCAAAGACAGTTGACAATCTGGCGGTAGTTTATTGTAATGATGTAAAATGATGGATTCCTCCAGAATGAACAATGGACTATAAACACACTTGGAAGCATTGGATCCTACCTATAGAAGAGGCTTCCTATTATTTGGCTCTTCAAAATCAAGAAACCAAAACACTTCCATCAAATCCTGCAATAGAGATGAAAGTTTACATTGGTGTAAGTTGTTGTGATGGGGAACATGAGCGGCAATCCAATGCAGTGATTTCAAAAAAAGATGTTTTGCATCATCAAGGGTTCCGCCTTTTTTTTGGACAAACTCCATGGCTTGTGCGCTATGGTTTTTGAAAAGGCTTTCAATTACCTTTTCATCTACCTCTTTTAAACCCTCCGTTATTGTTGGAGTAATCATTTTTTCCAAACGCGCATCCATTTTTACCTGTTTATCTTTCAAAAGATTTTTAAAAGTATGATGTTCAAAAGATACCTTAAAGATAAAAAGCCCGATCGTAAGACCGGGCTTTTTATTTTGGTTAGTTAGATAATGGCGAAAAGGTTTACTCTACCCTTCTCAAGGTTTTTTTGATTTGTTTGACATGACGGTCAAAATGACCTTCAAAGAACACCAACATTCCCTCCAACGATAATCTTCCAGCAAAAGGATGTTTATACACTTCCTTTTCAAACATTTCCTCCGGTAAAACAGATAGAAAAGCCCTCAACTCTTTTCTAACGTTTGCCCATTCTATCTCAACTGATTCCCAATTTGACTCGTAAGGTAAGGCTTGTGTGCCTACACTTTCCGGAGCTTTGAATTTCATAGGAGTGCTGAGGTAGGTCGTCAATAGTTTTTGCCGCATCTTAGTTGCCATATTGGCTGGTTTCAACTTTGGATTGTAGCTCAATTTCTTTTTCACATAAGCCAAAGATTGAAATTCAGAAAGCATTAAATGGTGACAAATTTGAAAAGCTGACCATCCACCTTGTCGTGGCGTAGCATTCAAATCTGACTCTTTAAATTCTTTCATGTAGTTGAATAAATCCAGTTTTTTTTGGTCGATGCGGTCTAAAATTGCTGTAATGGGAGGGTTAGTAATGGTTGGATGTTGGTGCACATTTTTCAAAACTTCGTTTTGATAGACCATAGGAAAAAAGGATTTTATTTTTAAAATCAATCGCAATTTAAAACAAAAAAGCGAACCTCATGTTGTGTGAGGCTCGCTTTTTTAAGATAATTAATCAAAAATTAATGATGAACTAACTCATACGAGGGATCAACAGAATCCTACCCCGTAGTATTTACAATAGTTCAGCAACCATTTCGGCGCCATTCATCTGAGGAATGACTGCACGAGTTTTAATTACTTTTCTTTCTTCGTCTTTGGTAACCCAGATATTTTGTTCCCCCGGTTCACCATTTGCAGGTTTCATAACAATCTTATAGGCTTCGAATTCACCTGCAGGCACCGTAACTTTATCTGTTCCGACGACTTCCATTTCGAATACCTTTACCGTTTGGGTCTGTACATCCAGGTTTCTATAGGTTGCCTTGTACCCTTCTTTGATAGGTAAGGAGGTTAGGATGTTTTTAGCACCTGCTCCATCGGCAAATAAAGAGCCTTGTAGGTCTTTTTGCAATTTCTGTTGGTCAGGACCTGCTACAACTGTAATGTTGGCTAAGGTATCTGAATAATCAAACAGCATCGTCACCTGATTTTGCTTAACAGATCTTGAAACCGGTATCAAAGTTCCTTTTTTAACTACGGATTGGTCTTCTACGATTCCCATCATTGATTTAACATGGTCCTTTATAATCCAGGTGTCGCCACCATCTTCAATGGTGGTTGTCAGATCCATACCCAATTTTTGTCCCTGTAGCATCATGGTCACCTGGTATTTGTCCTCACCTGCTTTAAGGTCTTTTTCCGGCACCGGAGGTGCAGAAAACAAGACTGCGGAATTAATTTCCTTTGGCAATTCCACGGTTGCCGGGTCAACGGTAATTTCTTTCAGGCGATCAGCTACATCATCTGGCATATCTTCCTGATATCTTCCACCAATGTGCTTGGATAAAAATTGCTCCATCGCAGCAATAAAAGCTTTTTGGTTGATAGGTCTGGCAAAACCATGACCTTCATCAGGTGCTACGATATATTCCACTGGAAGGCCTAATTCGCGGCAAGCGACTACAATTTGATCGGATTCTGCCTTTTTAACCCTTGGATCATTGGCACCTTGCACTACCATTAAAGGCTTGGTAATTTTATTGGCTGAAAACAAGGGAGATTGATTCTGTAATCGAGCTTTACCCTCCATGGTATTAGGATCTCCCATTCTGGTGTAAAACATCTGCTTAATAGATTCCCAATATGGTGGAATTGAATTGAGTAAGGTCAGCAAGTTAGATGGCCCCACAACAGAAACTCCACAAGCATAAACTTCTGGGGTAAATGTAAGCCCTGCGAGTGTGGCATATCCTCCATAACTTCCACCAAAAATAGCTACACGCTTCGGATCAACAGTACCTTCCAATACAAGGGCGTTTACGCCCCAGGTAAGGTCATCCTGCATTTTTTGACCCCATTCAAGATTACCTGCGTTCAAAAATTTCTTTCCATATCCGGTAGAACCTCTAAAGTTGATTTGTAGCACTGCATAGCCTCTATTGGCAAGAAATTGAGCATATGGATTAAAGCCCCAGTAATCTCTGGCCCACGGTCCACCATGTGGATTTACAACCAAAGGAAGATTCTTTGGAACCACTCCTTTAGGCAGTGTCAGGTAGGCCGGGATTTCCATGCCATCTGAACTGGTAAAGGTGATTGGCTTCATTTCAGCCATATATTCAACCGGTAATTCAGGTCTTGGACGGTATTGGAAAGTGGTTTTTCCGGTATTCATATCGTACCAGTAAGTTGAACCGGGATCCGTATCACTAAAGACATTTATCAGCCATTGTTTTTCATCTGCAGATTGGGAAGATATTCTTATCTCTTTTCCTGGAAACTCCTTTTTTAAAGCAGCAAAAGCTTTTTTGTAATCCGGATTTTTCCAGTAAAATTCAGTCTTCGCAGCAGTATAGGTAGTTCCTAAAAGCTCATGTGTTACATCAGAGAATATGGCTCCTCCAAAATCTACCTTCCCTTTTGGATCCTGCTCTACTACTTCAAGTGCATTGGTGTTAAGATTGAAAGAAACCAACATGCTTAGGTCGACTTTGTCTGTTTTGTTGGTCACCATATAAAAGTGCTTGCCATCTTTATTAAAATAAACCGGATAGCAGGTTTCTGTAACACCACAGGAGTATATTTTTTCAAATTGACCGTCTACGATCTTAAGAATTTCAGTTAAGCCTCCGGTAGTTGATCTGCTGGCAAGTCTTAGGTTATCTTCAAGGTCAAAAGTCCAGGAAGTAATCCTTTCCGTATTTTCTATTACCAATTCCTTTTTGCCAGTTGAAATGGATACTTTATACAAGTCATGCCAGGCAGCATCCCTTTCATTAAGGCCTACATACATGATATCAGGTTGTGATTTTGGAACAGCATATATCATAGCACGCACATTCTCTCCTGAAGTCAAAGCACGACTTTCTGGCACTCCACTTTTTGGTTTCATAGGAGAAACAGCATAGACATGGAAGTTTTCATTTCCTCCTTTGTCCTGTACGTATAGTATATTTTTACTATCCCTGCTCCAGAAATAACCTCGAATCGGACGCTCTTTATCAGCAGTAACAGGCCATGCATTTTCAAAAGAATCGCCTGCTTTTTTTACCCAAATATTTCTGGTTCCCTCAAAAGGTTTGATAAAGGAAATGAATTGTCCATCAGGTGAAATCTGACCACCTGAAATTTCAGGATCTCCAAAAAATAATTCCCTATCTAACAATGGGGGCAGGTCATTTTTCTGAGCCTGAATGGTACCTGAGGCAAGGAATAGCGTTGTCAACATTAAAAGCATAAATTTTTGACGCATGTATTTAGATTTTTGGTTTTAATGAGAAGCGGCTGAAAATTAAAAAAGTTCTATAGGAAATAAATCTCTTTCCCGACTAGTAGTTCAAATTTTCAGATTGTAATAGGTATAATTTTTAAAAAAATTGAAATCAAAATTTGTAGTATTAACGTATTTACTGATTTTCTATTCTGCCCGCCAATAGCAATCCAATGATTGAAATAGCATCAGTAATCTCTCCTGAAAGTACCATTGCAATTGCTTCTGATAATTTCACCCTTTTTACCATCAACTTTTCCGTCTCTTCCGGTGAGGATGGACCAAAATGCAATTCTCTGGCAATGTAAATGATTCCTTTCTCATCACAAACACTATTACTGGTATGTAATTCCTGCACCTTAGTCCATTCTTTGGCAATTATACCGGTTTCTTCTCGCAATTCTCTTTGGGCTGAATCAAGTGGGTCAGTACCAAG
>JAGQWW010000094.1 GCA_020436955.1 Saprospiraceae bacterium
TTAAAAAGAGGTTTCCAAAATCTTTCAAAGGCTTGACATTAATAGGGACAAGCAGCGTGTCATTTTGGTTGCCAAACCAACTCGTAATAGCACCCGGAAAAAGGGTTAGGTTGTAAACGGTACTTTCTTTCCAGACGTGTTTAAGTTCAAAAATTTGTCTTGAAAGGGTATCATAACCGGATGAAAACGATAAAGGCTCTAAGAGCGTATCTTTTGTTAATCTTATTAAAGTCGTGTCAATATCCCGAATCGGTAGGTTGAAAATCAGGTTAAAGGCTTTGACCGGATTTTGAGCGACGGTGCTTAAGGTTTGTTTACCAACTTGACCTTCAGGCTGTTTTTTACCTTTTGCTCTGGAACCTGTTCGAGACCCAAACGTTTGAGGCCCCATTTTAGTCGCTTGCAGAAATTCGGATCGGGAATCGGGCTTTACTTTCAACGTGTCGTAAAAAGAAGTGTCTTGTGCCAGGAAAAGGTTCCATTGCTTTACCGTATCCATATCATACCAAATCACCAAAGAATCGCCATACAATCGGTCAAAATGAGAGGTAACTGCTGAAGATAATTTCCAATCCAGGCTATCCGGAGGCTTGTTCATCACCACCGTCATTTTACCAAAGTCATCCGATTGGGAGTTTTTTACCCGTAACGGCCCCTCTTCTACAAACAGATCAAGATTTAAAATTGGGGATAGAGTGTCGTTTAGGACGATGGGATTTTTTAAAAATCCTATTTTTTCAGTTGGCTGGTCATACAGGTAATTCAGGTTGGCATCGACAAGTGCAAAAACCTTAAATGAATCGGCCCGCACGTTTTCTATGGTAAACTGGCCGGTGGCATTGGTCCGTGCAAAATAAAAAGGCTTTTCTGTGCGTACTACCGAATCAGCCAGATTGTCGTACAACAACAAAAGGGCTCCTTCAACCGGTTGTAGGGTTTTTGCATCTTTTACCAGACCGGTAACGATTAGCGAGTCAATGACTGGTCCTGTGGAAAAAATGAAGCGTAAATCTGAAGCTTTGTTGCCGGCACTTAAATCTTGTATGGCAGTTCCAAAATTGATGGTATAGGTAGCATTTTCTCTCAAGACTTCCTCTTCTGCAAAATCTATCAAAACCGTTTTGCCTTTCAAGGCTATTTGTGGTTTCTTTTCCAGAGGTGGAGAGACAATCACCTGTTGTCCAACATCAACCAGTTTTACCCACTCATCAAAGGTGAGTTTGATGGTCTGTTTTTTAAAATTCGTTTGAAAATTAGGTGTTGTCTTGGTGGAGTCGATTTGAGGAGGAGTCTTGTCATCTGGTCCACCTACCGGGGCAATGATATTGGCGCAGGAAAACAAAAAAAGGCCTGCCAACAACATTAAAATGAATAGGAAGAAAAATCTCATACGGTAGTGGATGTCAGTTTTGCTTTTCCTTTTACGCTGCAAATATGGGTTTTATTTAATCGGGCTGGTATTAATTATCATATTTTTAATAGTTGTATTTTCTTTCGCATTGATTCTTTAGGGATTTAGAATGAATTGTGAAAATATCTTCCATCTTCCATCTTCCATCCTTTATCCTTATTCAAAAATCAAAAATCTTGTCCCCCCAACCCTCTTAAGGGGGCAAACTAAGGTTTATAATGACCAACTAAAAACCTGCATACCTCCAATCTCGTGCGGTAGTATAAAAATGACAACTGTTTTTATCGGTTACCTGATATGGTGATCTTGATATAAATTTGGTTTGCTCATACAAGGATTAATGCTATATGGCATTTCGCTGCCCATTGTGCTAAAATGGATAAGGCCGTATAAAAAAGGTTTTCAGGGATTTTAGCATTTAACAGTTGGTTTTCTTTCTTGAAAGCATTTTTATTCAGAACACTTGTCGTATTTTGATAATTATTGGATTTGAAAGCCTATTTTTGAAAAGAAATTTTTTGTTCATCTTTTTTTTAAAAAGATTAAACAAAAAATAAAGGGCGCTGTTACACCTCTCATTAAACAAAAAAAGCATTGGCAAAGAAAGTAATCGTCATCGGAGCAGGGTTTTCAGGATTGGCAGCCGCCAGCAGCCTGGCACAAAAAGGTTTTGACGTAACCGTTATTGAAAAAAATGAAGTGCCCGGTGGTCGCGCCCGCAAATTTGAAACGGATGGATTCCTTTTTGATATGGGCCCCAGCTGGTATTGGATGCCCGATGTATTTGAAGATTACTTTGCTAAATTTGGAAAAAAACCTTCCGATTATTACCAATTAGAAAGACTAGATCCTTCCTATCAGATTTTTTTCGGTCAGGACGATATTATGAAAGTGCCTGCTTCCATGCAGGAATTGGAAAAGTTGTTTGACGAATATGAGCCGGGAAGCAGCAAAAATCTAAGAAAGTTTCTAGCAGAAGCACAATATAAATATGAGGTTGGAATGAACGAGTTTGTCTTCAAACCAGGTCATTCCATTATGGAGTTTGCAGATCTGAGAGTGGTTCGTAGCTTGTTTAAGTTGCAAATGCTGACCTCCATGTCCTCCTATGTTCGCAAGCTTTTTAAAAATGAAAAGCTGATCCAACTCCTTGAATTCCCTGTCTTGTTTTTGGGTGCAAAACCCGCCGATACTCCAGCCTTATATAGTCTTATGAATTATGCAGACCTGAGCCTGGGTACCTGGTACCCAAAAGGAGGCATGCATAAAATTGTAGAAGGAATGGTGAAGTTGGCTGAAGAGCTGGGAGTGAAATTTCAAATGGGAGAGGAAGTGAAGCAAATTGTCATTCCTAATGGTCATGCTAAGCAGGTGGTAACAGATAAAGGGACCTACGATGCAGATGCTGTAGTAGGTGCAGCTGATTATCACCATATTGAACAACAGATTCTAGGCCCCGGACACCGCAAATACGACGAGCAATATTGGCAAAAGCGAACCATGGCACCTTCAAGCCTGCTGTTTTACCTGGGAATCGATAAAAAACTAGAAGGGCTGTTACATCATAACTTGTTTTTTGATGAGGACTTTGATCGTCACGCACATGAAATATATACCGACCCAAAATGGCCTACCAAACCGCTGTTTTATGTTTGTGCGCCATCGGTAACAGATGCGTCCGTTGCACCGGAAGGAAAGGAAAACCTATTTGTTTTGATTCCTTTAGCGCCGGATTTGGAAGATAATGACGCTTTGCGCGAAAAATATTACGATATTGTAATGGACAGACTCGAACAACTCACCGGTCAGTCCGTGCGCGAACATGTAATGTATAAAAGAAGTTTTGCCCATAAAGATTTCAAAAAGGACTATCATGCCTTTAGGGGAAATGCATATGGATTGGCCAATACGCTGATGCAAACTGCCTTTCTAAAACCTAAAATGAGAAGTCCGAAGGTGAAAAATCTATATTATGCCGGACAGTTGACGACGCCGGGTCCCGGAGTTCCACCTTCCTTAATTTCAGGGCAAGTTGTAGCCGAAACCATTGAAAAAGATATGAATCCATAATCTGTTTAAATCTTTATTACCTATGATGCCCTTATATGATCGAGTTTGTCAGGAGTGCAGTAAGCTGATTACCAATCGCTACAGTACTTCATTTTCCCTGGGGATTCGCGTGTTTGACAAGCGATTTCGGGGACCGATTTATGCTATTTACGGGTTTGTCAGATTTGCAGACGAGATTGTAGATACCTTCCATGGGCATGATAAAAAAGGTTTGCTGGACCGATTCCGCGAAGAAACCTGGAGAGCGATTGAAGAAAAAATCAGCTTGAATCCTGTCCTGCATGCCTTTCAGGAAACGGTACATCAATACCATATCGAACGCACATTGATCGAGGCATTTTTGGACAGTATGGAAATGGATTTGTACAAGAGTGATCATGAAAAGGCATCTTACGATACTTATATCTATGGTTCTGCAGAAGTGGTAGGACTGATGTGTTTGCGCGTGTTTGTAGAAGGGGATAGCGATCAATACGACAGTCTGAAAGATTCTGCGAGAAGCCTGGGTGCTGCATTCCAAAAAGTGAATTTCCTTCGCGATATGAAAAGCGATTTCAACGAAAGAGGGAGAGTTTATTTCCCGGGTGTTGATTTCACTACTTTTACCGAAGCAGATAAAAAGGCGATAGAAGATGATATTCAGGCTGACTTTACCCATGCCATGGAAGGCATCAAACGTTTGCCAAAAGGTGCACGTTTTGGGGTTTATTTGGCCTATCGATACTACATCAAATTATATGAAAAAATAAGAAATGCTCCTTGTGCCCTCGTGACTCAACAACGTATCAGAGTGCCTGACAGCAGAAAGATATTTTTGTTATTCACCTCAGCTGTTAGAAACAGAGCTGGTCTCATTTAAAAAAGGCCCCAAAATTCCAAAACTTCCTTTTTGGAAGTATAAAAACAGTTTGTTTCTCAACCTTTTTTTGTTTTTCCTCATCTACATGGTTATCTATTAACCATGCAAAATTCCTATGACCGTCGAAAAGGAAAGGTAGTGTCAAAGGAAATGCTGAAATTGCGGTATGAAGGGAAAGCAACTATCCAGATCCTGGCGTTCCAGAAAAATTTACGGAGTCGTATTGAGCATCCTCGTCCGTTACCTTTGGGTATATGGGTGGAGCAAAGTACTGGGCAACAAATTTTGGCAAAAACGCGCTCAAAAGTTGCACCTCCAAAGTGCAATGAAGTTGCGAAAGGTCCTCTTGGAGTTAGAAGGACTTTTTATAAAAATTGGACAATTGGTTTCCATCTTGTCTAGCTTTTTGCCTGAAGAATTTCGCAAGCCATTAGAGGATTTTCAGGATAAAGCTCCTGCGCAGTCTTTTGAAGTGGTAAAAAACCGGGTTGAAGAAGAACTCGGAGGCCCTTTGGATCAATTTTTCTCCTCTTTTGAAAATGAACCCTTGGCCAGCGCCTCTATCGGACAGGTTCACCGCGCAGTTTTGAAAGATGGTAGGGAGGTAGTAGTAAAGGTCCAACACCCTTACATTCCTGACATTGCAGAAATTGACCTCCAGCTTTTTGACAATATCGTTAAGCTACATTCCATTTTATTTCACATCAAAGGCATTGAGTTTGTTTCCGCCCAGGTTCGCCAAATGATCCGAGAAGAATTGGACTATGAAAGGGAAGCTGCGAATATGAACCTGATGCGGCAAAAGCTGGCAGACGACCCGATGATCGTAGTGCCAGAACTTGTGCCTGAGCTTACGACCTCCTTTGTGATAGTTAGTTCTTATTGTGAAGGCACCAAGATTAATAATGTACCGGTACTTCAGGAATGGAACCTGGACCCGCACGCTATTTCCAATAAATTAATTGAATTGTGTTGTCGTATGGTATTGGTGGATGGTGTCTATCATGCGGACCCTCACCCCGGCAATATCCATGTCAATCGACAGGGGCAGTTGTTACTTTTTGATTTTGGTGCGATTTCCACGGTTCCAAAAGTAATGATGGAAAACCTGCCAAAACTCATTGAGGCAGCAGCGAAAAATGATACCGAAGCAACCATTGAGGCGATGAAAGCAATGGGCTTTGTCAGCCACAATGATGATGCTTTAAAATTTGCCGAAAAGCTGATTGCAGTAGGGCAGGAGTTTTTGCGCAACGAAGTACAATTGGAAGGCATGAACCTCAAGGAGGTGAAATTTGATATGGGCGCAGATAATTTCAAACGTTTGTTGGGTATGATTAGCATTCGCGACATAACCAATACTTTCCAGGTACCCAAAGACTACATCCTCCTCAACCGAATGTTGATCCTTGCCACCGGCATTAGCGCTGAGCTTTCTCCTAAATTGAATCCATTGGATGTAATTCTGCCCTACATTAAAAATATGGTGATGCGGGATGGGAAATCCTTCCGTAAGTTTATTTCGGATTCCCTGGTGAGCAACCTGACCACCTTGCTGGCACTTCCGGGTGAAGCAGAAAAAGTTTTGAAAAAAGCTCGCAGAGGAGAATTGGAGATCAAATTAAAAGACCTCGATAGCCGACTTCAACTCTTTTACCGGCTGGGCCAACAATTGATCTGGATGTTACTTTCCATTGTTTCCGGTGTCCTGGCCTACAATGCCTACCTCGACGGATTTGAAGAATTGTACCTATATGGGAAAATTGGATTGGGTGTTGGTGCCTTTCTTTTTCTTAGAGCTCTTTGGATGGGAAGAAAGATGCGACGTCAAATGTAAGCCATTAGCATACTTGAATAAAGAATGAAAGATATTTACGAATTACGAGTAGCGAAAGGCCAACAACCACCAAAGACTAAAGACCAAAGACCCTTTTAAGTACCTGAATTAAGTTTTACGATTTACGATGGAAGATGAAGGATGGAATAATTTTCTAATTTTGAAAACTTACTTTTGGTTTTCAATCTGTTGTCCGATATGCGGAATTTTGTCAAAGGAAGAAAAGCTCGAATGCATTTGTTTTTAGTTATCACTGCACTTTGCAGCTTGTTAACTTCCTTTTCTGCATTTGCCCAATCGGAGCGCGATAGCCTGGAGCAGTTACTTACCACCAATATTCCGGACACCCAAAAGGTCCTCATCATGGATGACCTGGGATGGATGCTCAAAAATCAAAATCCGGATTCTGCCAGAATGTATTTGAAAAGAGCGCTGGACCTTTCCGAGAAGATTGGTTACACCATAGGTCTTAGCAAAGCATGGAACGATCTGGGCGTCGTGGAAACTATTCACAGCAATTTTGATGCAGCCCAGGAAGCTTACGAAAACGCACTTAAAATAAGAGAATCCCTCAATGATAAAAAAGGGATTGCTTCAGTGTACAACAACCTGGCAAACGTAATGGATTCCAAAGGGGATTTTTTGGAAGCACTGAAACAATATAAAGCTTCTTTAAAAGTAATTGAAGAGTTAGGTGATACAGCCCGCATCGCGAGGTTATACTACAATTTGGGAGACCTCCATGAGCGTATGGGAAACTACCTGGAGGCCCAGGACAATATTCACAAGTACTTAATTTACACAGAAAAGAACAATGACTTTGAAGGCCAGGCGTATGGCCAAAACCTCTTGGGTAACATCTATTATGGTCTTATCCAAACAGATATCGCCATGGATTGGTACCAAATGGCTTATGTAGGTTTTGACACCCTGGGCATGGACTGGGAAAAAGCGGGTGCCTTGAATAATATTGCAAGTATTCTTGGAGACGATGCAGAATTGGAAGTTGACTCCGGCCATTTTGAAAGAGCTATGATGTTGTTTGATTCTGCTATTAATATGGAGTTGCGGGTGATTGAGATTCGAAAAGAGGTTGAAGATATTCGTGGATTGGCAGAAGCCTACAACAACCTGGGGGTATTTTTTAAAGACAAGGGGTCCTTTTTTAAAAAAATGAATCAACCTGGAAAGGCAAGCCAGGCCTGGAACACAGCGCTTGATTACTTCCAACAGTCGTTAGCCATACGCAAGGAAGAAGAAGATAAAAAAGGGGTGGTAGAGGTGTTGAACGGCTTTGGCGATGTATATCGACGTCAAAAAGATTACACCAGAGCCTTGGATTATACCAAGCAATACCTGAAGCTTGCACTGGAAATTAACGACAAGCGATTTGAGCAATCTGCTTATAAGGACCTTTCAAAAATATATGCGGAGAAAGGGGATTTTAAAAATGCCTATGAATATAGAAAGGCTTACGATGAGCTTCGCTATGATCAATTGGACGAACAACGAACCAAGGAATTTGCCCGTAGACAAACCTTATATGGGGACCAGCAAAAGGAAATTGCGCTAGAGCGAGAACAACAACGCAATGCCCTCCTCGATGCACAAGTTAGGCAGCGGGAAGCAGAGATAAGACAAGCCACCATCATGAGAAACTCACTTTTCGGAGGTGCTTTAGGGCTGACAATCTTATTGGGATTATTGTGGAACCGCAATCGGATCAAGACCAGAGCCAATAAGGACCTGGCTGAAAAAAATGAAATCATCGAACAGGAGAGAAAACGTTCAGACGATTTGTTGTTGAATATCCTTCCGGAAAAGACTGCTGAGGAATTGAAGGAAAAGGGAAAAGCCAAAGCCAGGAAATATGATGAAGTAACGGTGTTGTTCAGTGACTTTAAATCATTTACCACCATTGCCGAACAAATGAGCCCGGAAGATTTGGTTGATGAATTGGATGAATGTTTCCGCGCTTTTGATGCGATTACCGCTCGTCACGGGGTGGAAAAAATTAAAACCATTGGAGACGCGTATATGTGCGTTGGAGGTCTGCCCGAACCCAATACTACCCATGCCAAGGATGTGTTACAAGCAGCAATTGAAATGCAGGAATGGTTGAAAGAGCGCAAAAAATCAAAGCCTTCCGGTTTTGAAATGCGCATAGGTATACATACAGGACCGGTTGTGGCGGGTATCGTAGGTAGCAGAAAGTTTGCTTACGATATATGGGGTGATACAGTAAATCTGGCAGCTCGCATGGAGCAAAACAGCGAGCCTGGAAAAATTAATATTTCAAAGGATACCTGGGAAAGAGTCAAAGAAGACTTTTCTTGTGTCTACCGAGGTGAAATCACCGCCAAAAACAAAGGCGAAGTCGACATGTTTTTCGTCGAGGCCTAATGGACGTTTAACACCTGCAAATTTTTCTTTCCTTTTGGCACGATGGTAAACCCTTCGGCTTGTAGTTTTTTAGCATGCCCTTCTATGCCTTCCGGAAATTTTGGATTGAGGGTATAATCTGTTTTAACCACTCTCC
>JAGQWW010000095.1 GCA_020436955.1 Saprospiraceae bacterium
GTCAGCCCCCAGGCGCCAATCCATTCTCCGATAGCTAGTTTGGGTAGATATTTTGCTTTTTGCGCTTCGTTTCCGAAAGACAAAATATGGTTGGTACAAAGTGAATTGTGAGCGGCTACTGATAATCCTATAGAGCCACACACTTTTCCAATTTCTTCTATAATGGTGATATATTCCTGGTAACCAAGACCTGCACCGTGGTAAGCTTCAGGTACAAGCACACCCATAAATCCGTAGGTTCCCATTTTATGAAAAAGTTCTTTGGGGAAAATTTGGGCTTCATCCCACTCCATCACATAAGGGCGGATATTTGCTTCGGCAAAGTCTCTGGCTGCTTGGCGTATGAGTGCTAAGTTCTCAACGTTGTCCGTTACGATCATTTATTCAGGCGTATTTTTGGTTAGGAAATTCAATTTATCAGAATTATATTTTAAAAATTACGAACTTTTAAAATAAAGTTTCAAAAATCTAAAATTCAAATTCTGAAAGGCCCACAAAATTAGGGATATTAAATGAAACCTGTTTGAAATATTCAGGTTAAACCCTATTAATGTGGTTGAAAACGTCAGGTAAACAGCATTGCTATTTATTTGTTTTCTTTGTCACTGGTTGGTTTAGTTGATTGTCGGCAATTTTAACAAATTTAGGTTTGCAATGCAAAGCCAGCTTTTTTAACTTAGGAACTCATTCCAAAAAATTCTGCATGTCTGAAACTTCTCATAGCCCGGAAGAAAAGTCTTATAAATTCAGGGAATTAAAAGTCTATTCTTCTACAGAGTGGTTGGCCGATAACAAAAAGAAGTACCGTCAGGTCTTTGACCGATACAGTACTGCTTTTGTATATGCAGAGCTCTCCTTTTACAATAAGCTTTTTGATCAGGAAGACTGGGAGATTGATCTTGAACTTCGATGTTATTCTCTCAAGAAAGCAAAATCTGAAATTTGCATCCTGCCTATGAAGCGGAAGGTGAGCAAATATGATAATGTGGTGTACATCCGCGAAGGATGGGGCAATAAAAACGAAGGAGCATTTTGGAAAAAAGGCACTTACTATTGGGAAGCTTGGTTGGAAGGCGAAAAAGTAGCTTCCAAATATTTTTACATTGAAGATGCAGGTGCTCCTATCAAGAAGCATGAAAATCCCTACATGAGCCTTCAGTCTATCAAATTGTATGAAGGCCCTTATGACGATCAAATTGAAGAAGAACGTATCTACTATAAAAAGTTCAGCACCGAAGAAACGCGCTACATCTATGTAGAAATGGTCTTTCAAAATCTCAACCTTAGCCGCAATTGGCAATGTGAACTTTTTACCAAGTTTTACAATGATGCCAGAGAGTTAAAAGGTCAGGTCATTCGACTCAATAGGGTAGAGCGCAAAAATGACACCTTTACCCTTACGGCAGGATGGGGATCCAATAGTAAAGGCTCCTGGCGTCCAGACCTGTATTCTGTAGAGATTGTATTTTTTGACCATCTGCTGGCCGTAGTTCCTTTTGAAATAGGAGAGGGATTCATGGAAGGTACACCTTCGGTTTATCTTCCCAATAAAGGCACCTCACTGGTACTTTCTCCTGATGAGGACGTGAGCAAGACCTTTGAGGAGCTCATGGTCCAACTCGATGACCTGATTGGATTGGAAGCTATCAAAAAGCAGGTGCGTGACCATGCCAAGTACATCCAGTTTTTACAATTGCGAAAAGACAAAGGATTCCAGGAACCCGAAGAGATAAATGTCCACTCCATATTTGTAGGTAACCCGGGAACCGGAAAAACTACTGTTGCCAAAATGATGGGCCGTCTTTATCAGAAAATGGGTCTGTTATCCAAAGGACATGTACATGAAGTGGATCGTGTCGACTTGGTAGGCGAATACATTGGCCAGACTGCACCGAAAGTAAAAGAGGCGATTGAAAAGGCCAGAGGTGGCGTACTTTTTATAGATGAAGCCTATTCCCTGGCTCGTGCTCAGGATGATCATAAAGATTTTGGTCGTGAAGCCATCGAGATATTAGTAAAAGAACTTTCCAACGGAAAAGGAGATCTGGCAGTTATCGTTGCCGGATACCCAAAAGAAATGAAACAGTTTTTGGAAAGTAATCCCGGACTTCGAAGCCGTTTCAAACACCAGTTTGAGTTCACCGACTATCTGCCCCAGGAATTGTCACAGATCGCCAAATACGCGTGCAAAAAGATGGAGGTCAAACTCGGTGACAGCGCAAGGAAAAAAATCGATGAATACATCATAGAAGCCTTTCGTAACCGCAATCGCTCCTTTGGTAACGCCAGGTTTGTCTTTAATCTCATTGAGAAGGGAAAGATAAACATGGGATTGCGTATCATGAAAATGGAAGATCCGGCCAGTCTTGAAAAAGAGGACCTGGAGACCATTTCGTTGGAAGATGTTTTGAAAATCGATGTGAAGAGCCAAAGACCATTGCCGGAGATTCCTGTTGATGAAGGATTGTTGGAAGAAAGTATGGTCGAGCTGGATGCGCTTATCGGTATGGAGCAAATCAAGGCGCAGATACATGAGTTGGTTCGCTTGGTCAGATATTACCGAGAGACCGGAAAAGATGTACTACGGAATTTCTCCTTACATACTGTATTTGTTGGAAATCCCGGAACGGGTAAAACTACCGTTGCGCGTATCCTAACCAAGATCTATAAATCTTTGGGGATTCTGGAAAGAGGTCAAATGATTGAAACCGATCGTCAAGGTCTCGTGGCCGGATTTGTGGGTCAAACCGCCATAAAAACAGCCGAAAAGGTGGAAGAAGCTATTGGTGGCGTGCTTTTCATTGATGAGGCCTATGCACTAACCACCCGTCAGGGCTCTGCCCATGGTGATTTTGGATACGAGGCCATTCAGACCCTTTTAAAAAGAATGGAGGACAAGCGCGGGGAATTTTTTGTATTCGTAGCCGGTTATCCTGAAAACATGGATACCTTCCTCAAAGCCAACCCTGGGCTCAATTCCCGTTTTGATAAAGTGTTGAAATTTGAAGATTATCAGCCGGAAGAGCTGATGCGTATTTGTTTAAAGATGCTGGATGAAAAAGGATTAATTCCTACTCCGGAGGCAGAAGAGCATTTGCGTGAATATTTCAAATTTTTGCACGAATTCAGGGATCAATATTTCGGCAACGCCCGTACCGTTCGAACAGTGGTAGATGAGGCGGCAAAGAACCAAAATCTTCGATTGGCTACCTTGGATAAAAAAGCGAGAAAGGAAATTTCTCCCGCCATTTTAACCCTCGATGATGTGTCATCTTTTTCAAAAGAAAAAGGTGAAGGGATCTTTGTAAAGAAAAGAATTGGCTTTGGAAATAAGTCTTAAATCCTTTTCCATCCACGTCACATTTTATCCGTTTTTCGACTTTTCCATTTAAACGATAATTCTATTTTCGCCGCTGCAAATACATGGTGATTTATTGTTGATTATTTGCACAACAATAAATTTTTCCAGTAAATGTATTACTATATTTAGTTTAAAATAGGTGGATATCCTTATTGGTATAATAATTGTATCCATTCTGTGTCTCACGTCCCCTTCAAAAAATACCCATTTTTTCCCCCTTACAAGTTTAGTAATTACAGGAACCTCGACTCCTGCGCCATTTACTTAATCAAATCCCCTCGATTATGGATTTGATCTATTGTGTTTGGTGAAAAGAGATAGCTGATTTATTTGGACAAACATTCAAAAAAGAGACATGGTGAAACCATTAACCCGCTTATTGTGTGCACTTACCATTTTGGTAGGCACTATTGGTTTTACTGGAGAACTGCTTGCCAATTCCGAGGCCGACACCAAAAACCAAGACTTCTCCTTTAACCCAAGCAATGGAATCCTTTCCGGACGAACGGTAAGCGAATCCCAAAACCAAAAAGACATCCGCTTCCTTGAAGCAGGTATTGAAGATCATTCCTACGGAGCATTTGTACGCTCCCTTGTTAAAAAATCAATTATTCAGAATTTGGAAAAGGCTGCAGCGCTACCACCGTTGCCGCCTCCACCGTATTCACCACCGGGTGCAGTTATTTCTCAGGTAAACAATGGAAATGATGATGCTGAAGAAAATCTTTCAAGTGGATCCGTAAGTACAGGTTCCTCTGACCTTGAATTGGGAGAGGACAGCAGTCCTCAAATTGTAGGGATGCGTTTTACAAATATTACCGTCCCTAAGGGTGCGAAGATTGTTGCTGCTTACATCGAGTTTGAAACCGATGAAACGGATAGTGGTACTACCTCGGTTTCTATTTCTGGCGAAAGTTCGGATGATGCATCCGGGTTTTCAGGTTCGAATTATGAGCTATCCAATAGGCCAAAAACTTCAGCTACTGTAAGTTGGAATAATATTGGAGCATGGAACACCGTAAATGAAAACCACAAAACCCCGGATTTATCTACTATTATCCAGGAAATTGTGAACCGCTCAGGATGGAGTAGCGGCAATGATATGGCCTTGTATATACAAGGTTCAGGTTCCCGTACTGCTGAGTCTTACAATGGAGAGTCCTCTGCCGCTCCCAGACTTATAATAACCTATGATAAAACACCGCTGGAAGCTAATCTAGAGAAAAGCTGGGCAATGACCAGTGCACCCTATGAGTTTTTCAGTTACGATCCGGACCCCAATTGTGGTTCAGGCGATTGGCAGGCTTTCTGGACGAAATTCATTTCTCCGGAAATTTTCTATTTTGATGAATATGATAATGGTTCAGCTATCATGCATGGTACCATTCAAAATAAAACCAATTCCAATGATACCTGGAACATTTATATGCGCTTTCATAAAAAGCGCAACTGGAATCAGTGGTCTTCATTGGGAAGGGTTCATTATGAAAATGGATATGGAGAATGTAGTGACAATCGATTTGATTGGTCCTATTATGAAATAGACTCTTTGACCAGTAGATGGGTAGGTCCTAATGGGTCTGCCAATGAAGGTAAGTTTGTAACAATTAGCCACAATCCAACCAGTTTTATGAAAGGAACCCAGGTTGGTTTTGGTTCCAGTAACTATAATGGTGATAACTGTAGCTCCATGCAAGTGCGTGGATGGTTTAATATGAAGGGCGATTTGAACTTGCCTTGTGGTGATTTCGGTTCAGATTTAGCAGGATTGGATTACAGTTCTGCCTGTGTAATTCCAAATAATGGTTTTGAAAGCGGTGGAGATTTCTTCCAGATACCATCCGGAACCAACATTACTTCAGACGCTTATTCAGGTACAAAAGGTGCCAGTGTAAATGGAGACTGGACCACAATAAGTCAAAGTAACCTTCCAGTAGTAGCCAATGCCGTCTATAAATTTGGTGCCTATGCTAAAGTTTCCGGTAGCCCGGATTGGACTGGGATAGGGATAGAGTTTTTTGATGGTAATGGTAGATATATAAATAAGGTAGTAACCGGTTTTTCCGGTTCTTCCTGGAAATTATATGAGGTTGCTTCTCAAGCTCCGCCAAATGCAGCCTACATGGAGTTGTGGGCCTACAAAGGTTCAGGTGGATCTATTTCTTTGGACGATTGGTGTCTGGAAGTGGTAGAATTACCTGTATTTGGTTCTTGTACCGGCTTGGCAAACCCAGGTTTTGAAAGTTCGGTTGGCTCTGAGTGGGGACCATGGGGAGATGTTTCCAGATCTTCAGACCGGGTAAACGGATCCTATGCCGGAAGAATTAGATCAGGCAATGGTGGCCTTGAACAAACCTTTTCAATAACACCCAATACGACCTATGAATTAGAATTTTACACCAAACAATCTGGTGCTATTGATTGGGCAGGGGTAGGTATTGACTTTTATGACGCTTCCTACAATCATTTGTTTACAGTAAATTCAGACGGTTTTGGTAGCGCCTGGCAACAGCAATCTGTAGTCGCAGAAAGTCCGGCCAATGCAGCATTTGCAAAGGTTTGGGTTTCAAAATATGGTACAGGTGAATTGATGTTGGACGAATTTTGCTTCCATTCTTACCAAAATACCAATGAACCGGGCGTATGTTTTGGATTGGAAAATACTGACTTTGAAAACGGAGAAAATGGATGGTCTGATGATGGTACTTATGTCTATATAGATGCGGATGCAAATGGTGGTAGTGGTGCCATGCGAGTAAGAGGTGACAATGCCTATTTTTACAATACAACAGACATCACAGCTAAACCGGGTCAACTTTACTCCTTTGTTTTTTATGGAAAAGTTGAAGGTAACCCGGACTGGGCAGAAGTAGGGATTAAGTTTCAAAATAGTTCGCATCAGGATATTGGAAGTACGATTATGCCTATGAAAAACAGTGGTAGCTACCAGTTGTACACCATTCAGGCTACTGCTCCTGCCAATGCAACTTATGTTGGAGTATGGGGCTACAAAGAAGGAGGCACCGGGTCTTCCCTTTATGTGGATGACGTTTGTATAAGCTTTGAACCAACGCCGATATTTAATGAATTTGAAGTAGGTTGTGGTTGTGGTGAAAACTTGCTGGGTAACGGTGGATTCGAATCAGTAAATAATCCTTCCTGGGATTACACCATCGGCAATAATCCTGCTGATGCATTGGCAAGAAATGATGCCAGTACCTTGCGCCCATGGATAGCAGGTCTTTCATCAAGATATATGTTCCTGGTAGACAACCGTGCCAGAACCACCAACAATCCGGAAGGTGATTATTTTGTCTGGTTGCCTAATAACGGGGACTGTTGGATTTCAGATACGCACCTTTCCAATGACCTAAACCTGGAAGACGGCGAAGAATATGAAATTTGTTTTTATGCAGCTGCATGGAAGGCCCACCTGGATGGAAACGGATTCCCTACAGGCAATACAGTACAACAAGACGGTAGTATCCTAAACATGGAATTTGAAAATTCCGGTGGAAACGTATATGTAGTAGGTACCTGGTCAATTCCTCTTAACCAGGACTGGACCAATTTAAACTGGAAAAAGTACTCTTATAGATTTACCTATTCTACTTCCAATCCAATTAAGGCATTTTATTTTACAAATGCCCGCTACAATGTTGGTGTAGTAATCGATGCGGTTTCTCTTTCTAAAGTAAATTGTCCAGAGATTGTATCTACTTGTCCCACAGGTAGTTTGAATTTGGAAAGATGGATCAACATCGGAGGTTCTTCCCTTGATGATTTGTACACTTACGATAAATATCCAAATCAGCCGGATGAAACACTGACCATTAGCTCTTATCAGGGGGACATGAATGCCATGGATAATTACGGAGTTAGAGTAAGAGGATATATTGTCCCAACCATAACAGGTAATTACACTTTTACGCTTACTTCTGATGATGATGGAGATTTTTTCCTTTCTACCGATGCATCAGCGGTCAATAAACGCCTGGTAGCAGAGGTAAATGGATGGACAGGTGTAACAGAATTTACCAAATTTAATACCCAGACCAGTTCCCAAATTTATCTGGAAGCTGGCAAAAGATATTACACGGAGTTGACCATGAAAGAAGGAGGTGGTGGTGACCACTTCCAGGTATATTGGCAGACCCCTTCCAATAATACAAGAGTCGTTATTCCTGGTTCTAACCTGGCACCATTTGAATGTGAAGGTGCAGTGGAAATCTGTTATAATGGTATTGACGATGATGGAGACGGATTTATCGATTGTTTTGACTCAGAGTGTGGTCCGGTAGATGCGGAAGCCAGTACGGATGTACCTAAATCTATCCCTTCCTCCGGTACCTCTACTAAAACATCAGTAATCAATCTAACCAGAACAGGTACAGTCAAAGATGTGAACGTGCATAATGTTGACGTTACACATACTTATACAGGAGACCTCGACATTAAATTGCGCTCTCCGGATGGCACAGAGGTATTGCTTTGGAATAACTCCTGTTCTGATAAAAACGACATTTATATTTCCTTCGATGATGAGGCATCGCCGGGTAACTGGCCATGTCCTGCAACCAATGGAAATACCTACAAGCCATACCAGGCCTTGAATAGATTCAATGGAAAACCTATCGAAGGAAACTGGACCTTGATTATTTCTGATAACGGAGATGGTGACGGAGGTTCCTTGAATGGATGGGAATTGGAAATCCAGGAATACTGTATTCCAGAGTGTACCGACAACATACTTGAAAATGCAAGTTTTGAAGATGGTATCACCGGTTGGTCCATCTATAATGGAAGTTACAATACTGTTTCTCAGTATGTAGTGGAAGGAAATAAGATTGTTTGGGTATACCCAAGCAGCACAGGTTCTGAAGCCTATATCTACCAGGATGTGGAGGGTATCGTGCCGGGTGAACTCTACTTTATGAACTTTTATGCAGGTACCCACAATACTTCTTACAACCATGAAGTAAGGTTTGAATTTTATGATGCTTCCAATAACCTTGTTGGCACCGTAACCGAACCGGTTAATCATGATGTAGATGATGATAACATCTTATTGTATTATGAAATAGAAGGTATTGCACCGGCTACAGCTACCCGCCTTAGGGTAATTGGAGCAGTAGATGGAGACTATTTGAAATTTGAAAGATTGTGCCTAACCGGGCCGTTGTGTACTGGCATTATAGGCTCAGCAGGACCTGATCAAAATATTTGTACAGCAGAAAGCGCTGATCTTGTAGCTACCGCTTCTGGAGGAGAAGCACCTTATACCTATTTC
>JAGQWW010000096.1 GCA_020436955.1 Saprospiraceae bacterium
AAAAGGCGTAGCGTTTTTTGATATTTTCCAGGCCTACTTTGGTTCCGGGCATTACATTGTTTTTTACCTGGAGATTATTGCGGACGACCAACTTTCCGTCTTCATTGGTGAAGACTTCTATGGTTAGGGGGTTCTTTTTGGAAATGATATTGTGTTTGATGGCATTTTCAAAAAGAATTTGCAAACTCAATGGGACAATAAAACTGTTCTTGTCTTGTTCCTTGATATCTATTTTTACTTGCAGGTTTTCTTGAAAACGTTCTTTTTGCAAGAAGACATAATTGTCGATAAAGTCCAGTTCTGTTTCTAATCTGATAAGTTGCTCGTCCCTGTTTTCCAGTACATACCGAAACACCTTTGACAACTTTTGTACATATCGGATGGCAAGTTGCTGATCATCTGCTACTATGCTCATCAAGGTATTCAGACTATTAAAAAGGAAATGTGGATTTACCTGATTCCTAAGTCCTTCCAATTGGGACCTGATGTGTTCTTGTTTCACCAGTTCTTTCTCCAGCAAGGCCTTTTTCCATTGGACGTATAAAAAAATGGCTTCATAAACCGAAAGCACCAGGAAAACTAGAAGATATGTACCAGCAAGGCCCGAGATAGGATGCGCTTCATTGGCAGTGGATGGGATACAACTAAAAATAAATCCAACCAAACTTTCCACCAAAATCGAATACACGACCACCGTTCCAATCTGATACATTATCCGCTTCCCGGTCTCTTCAATATGTGGCATCCGCTTTCGCCAAAAAATCAAAAACTGGGTAGAACCTTCCCAATACAATACCGACATTATCGTACTGATCATCCAGGGAATCCATAACACACTTACAGGCTCATGAATGGTATGCCCGAAAAACAAAAAAGGCATCGAAAAGCCAACTATCGGAATCCCGATAAGGCGATAAATCCTGTCGTCAAATCCTAGGTAATCGGTACGGCAATTATTATCCATGCGGTATGAGGTTAGCAGTATGCGGTATGCGAAGTCGGGATCATTTTCCCTAAACCGCATACCGCGTACCGCACATCGTTTTTCTAAAACTGCAATCTATACATAAAGTCAGGGAAGAATCCAATTTGGTAAACTTCATTGACTTGATTCGTCTGGCGATTGTATCTGGCAGCAAATATATTTTGATTGTTGGTAACGTTTTGAATGTCGAAATAAAACTGGTGCGATAATTTGCGCTTGGCACTGTTCAATCGTACCCCAAATTTTACATCCCATCTAAAGTACGGATCATATTGCTCGGAATAAGCATTGGCCTCGTCTTTTATTTCAAATCCTGCCATCCTTGAAGCTTCCAAATCGGTTGGGGTATAATATCTTCCACCAGCCGTTGTCAATTTGGTATCCAGGGTAAATACATGGCGTTTGTTTTTACCAATCTTGAATTCTTTACCCGCCAACATATTTACTACGTATCCATTGTTGAAAGCTGTATTGCGCTCTACCCCATCACTTCATTTGTAATTGGAATCGTAAACGGAAGCTGTAAACAAACCATAATACCCTTTGCTAAAGAATTTTTCAACCGTTACTTCGATACCGTAATTGTTGCCGGTTCCTTCATTCACCAAATTCACTTTATCATCAGGGAAGGCAAAATCAGCACCAACGTTTAGGATAGAAAATGTACCCGGTTCAGATTGCACCGGCACCTGGTCGATGTACTGATAATACAACTCCGCTTTTCCCCGCCAGTCGTTACCTAATTTCACATCATACCCAAGCACAAAATGCTGACTGCGGGTAAAATCAAGGTCCAGATTGGTACGTAAACTGTTCCCATTGGCATCTGTCGTTTCCAACAACAATAGTGGTAACGGCTGTACCTGGTTGTGTACACCATATCCAAGATTCAGCGTATTACCGGGTACGAAATGCCAATTTAAGGCAAGTCTTGGTTCAAAAGCATACGTTTCGTTTAGGGTCAGATATTGGGCATGCAGACCTGCATTTACGGTCCATTGGCTGCTCAGTTTGTATTGTGTCTGCGCAAAGGCTTGCAATAAATAAGTAGCATCGTCAAATTGATAAATCGTAAACCAATCCGGTTCTCCGTCATTGTCAGCATCTACCAAATCAGCACGGTCACGGGTTGATAGGTCATAAATGTAATTTTCTGCCAACACCCCGGCACGAGCAGTCCATCTTGCATTGAATTTGGTATTGACAAAAGAACTCAGGGAAACGCGGTATTCTTTATTATTGACGTCTGTTATTCTTATTACATCTTCATTTTCTTCACCCAGGTTGAAATAACGATCATTTTCAAATCTGTTTTGAGAAGTGGACGTTCCGATAACCGTTCTCAAATAGGTATTTTCATTTAAAATGAGGTTATGACGGATGCCGGCTACACCAAATCGAGACTTCGCAAAGGCATCTTCATCCGGAGCTGCAAACAAATCGGCATCATCCACTTCGTCATGTAAAAAGTCGATATCACTCAAGCCGCCCAGACCAAACAAGGTAAATTTCCCTGCCTTACCATTTGCAAAGTCAATTTTAAAAGCAAGGTCCTGGTAATTTGGACTCGCATTGGTTCCGATTGGTAAGCCTAGGTCTGAAGCAAAACCTACAAAACTATATCGACCTGCTACCAGATAGGAACCACCTTTGTTATCGATCGGGCCTTCGGCCATCGCTTCCAATCCACTCACAGCACCCATCTGTACCATAAATTCGTGTTCGTCCTTGTTACCGCTTCTAAATCCCAAATCAAATACACCTGCCAATGCATTTCCATATTCAGATGGAAAAGCAGAGGTTAAAAAGTCTGAATTTCTCAGCAAATTGGGATTCAAAGCACTAACCGGTCCGCCCGTGGTTCCGAAAGTGGAAAAGTGGTTAGGATTTGGAATTGGAATACCTTCCAGTCTCCACAAAACACCGGTCGGTGAATTACCACGAATCACGATATCGTTGCGGCTGTCATCAGGTGTTGAAACACCGGCGAAGTTTCCGGCCAGACGGGCCACATCGCTTCGACCTCCCGAATAGCGATTTACCTCTTCCAGACTAAATTGACGCGCACTAACCGTTGCCAGTTCATTTTGGGGTTTGTCCTTATCAACCGTAGCAGTAACCACTACTTCCTGGAGTGCTTCGATACTTTCCTCCAGGGAAATATTCAAAATAACTTCTTTACCTGCGGTGACAACAATATTCGGAAGGGTTAATGGTACATACCCCAGATAAGAAATTTTAAAAGCATGTCTTCCCACAGGAATATTTTCCAAACGGAAAGTTCCGTCAATATCGGTAACGGTACCAACAGCACCATCGCCATTGTCCCAAACAATGGAAGCACCAATCAAAGGCATTTCAGATTGTTTGTCCAAAATGGTTCCTTTCACTACTTGCGTCTGACCAAATCCGGTTATGATGGCAAACAAAATCAGTACAGGAAGGAGTAATAACTTTTTCATCAGTTTTATTTTAGGTGAACTATTTTCAAATAAGACAATGCAAATCTAGGGGCAACAAAAGCCCGGGAATGGTCTCAAAATGTTGAATTGTAGAAAAGAAGGGTTGAATTGTAATTGGGTGGGGATTTGTAACAAAGAATGGCCTGTCATCTGCCAAAAAATGGAATAAATTGAAAGCACTTGCCAACTTTATTTACCTTTACTGCTTAGGAAATTTTCAATATCCGACATGAAGATCAGACAAGTTGCGAAGGACATATTGAAGGCCCTGCCTTTCAGCGTTACAAAAAATCAACGGTACGACAAATGGACCATCCGGATTATGGAATTGGTCATTCAACCGGACAGCAATTGTGTGGATGTCGGTTGCCATGAGGGTGAATTTCTGGATAAGTTCCTCCAACTCGCTCCCAAAGGTTTCCATTATGGCTTCGAACCCATCCCTTCCATGTTTGAAAACCTAAGCAATCATTTTGGCGGGATGAATTGTACCATCTATCCATATGCACTGAGTGACTCAAAAGGAACTGCCACTTTCAATTATGTAGTTTCCAATCCGGCCTATTCCGGATTGAAAAAAAGAAGGTATGATCGGGACAATGAAGTAGATGAAAAAATAGAAGTGGAAACCGAAGAAATGGACAACATCCTCCTGGAGGTTACCAGGGTCGATTTCATCAAAATTGATGTGGAAGGAGGTGAAATGTTGGTTTTGAAAGGGGCAAAGAAAATTCTAAACAGGGACAAACCCATCGTAATTTTTGAACACGGTAAAGGTGGTGCAGATTGTTACGATGTCTCCCCGGGCGACCTATTTGACTATTTGGAAAGTAATGGTAATTATGAAATTTTCCTTTTAAACAGCTATCTCAAAAACAAATCTGCCCTTAGAAGAGAAGAGTTTATCTACCAATTTGATTCAGGGAAAAATTATTACTTCGTAGCGCACTCAAAAGACAAAAGGTCAACGCCCAAAATCGTCTTGTAATCGCACAATATCGTTTTCGTCAGAAGGATTAAACGGATCGGTATGTTGCCAGATCTCTGCTACCACGCCAAAGGTATCCAATCCTACCAGTCGATGTCTTTCTCCGGTGCTCAAGGTTATTGCTTCACCTGCCATAAATTCCTGCAGCGTCCTTTCCTTATCATCAGGACTTTGCACGATTCCTACAGGACCTTCCAACACTTTCCAGACCTCTGAACGACGGTCATGGTACTGCCAGGATAACCTTTTGTTGGGTGCTACCACCAATATCTTTGGACTTACCTTCCTGCCACCGATTACCGAATCCATGTCAAGGTCAGGCATAAAAGTGCGGACAAAGTCCTGGCTCTCTGCTTCGGCAATCACAAAAAATCCACCCCAGGGACGGTTCAGGTCACTGTTTACAATGGTAAATTCTTTCTCCGTAAGCAGCTGTGCTATTCTATCAAAAACCTGTTGAGCAGTATTTTCTGACATCGTTTTCAATTTCCTAGAAGACAAAAAGTGTTAACAGGAATAAAAAGAAGCTGCAAATAAGCGTCATTTTTCCCTTCTTTACTAAATTAATTCCCGATTATGTATCTAAAACGGCTTTTCACCTAATTTGATACAATGATCAGCTATTTACCTCTGACAAAATCTACACCGTATGCTTTTCAAAAGCCCTTTTATCAGACCAGCGGGCTCATTCTTGCTTTTTATGCTACTGCCTTGTTTTCTGATGGCCCAGAAAATTGAACTGTCCCTGGACGGCGACTGGCAATTTAGAAAAGTCGGCGATATCGAATGGCTGCCTGCTACCGTTCCCGGTACCGTGCATACCGATTTGCTGGCCAATGGCAAGATTGACGATCCGTATTATCGGACCAATGAAGATTCTTTGCAATGGATCGATAAAGCAGACTGGGAATACCAGTTGGAATTTGAACTGGATGAAGATTTCCTCAATCACGATTACCTTTATCTTAATTGTGAAGGCCTCGATACCTATGCCGATGTATTCGTAAATGACTTGTACCTGATTAAGGCAAACAACATGTTCCGCCAATGGGGTCTACGAATGAATCGATTGCTCAAACCGGGTACCAATACCATTCGAGTTTATTTCCATTCGCCCACCATCAAAGGTTTAATTGCCCTCCACAGCAATGGATATGGCTATCCGGCCGGCAACGACCAATCTGAAAAAGGTGGACTTCAAGAGAAAAAAGTATCTGTTTTTACCCGTAAAGCACCTTACCATTATGGTTGGGACTGGGGACCACGATTGGTTACCTCCGGCATTTGGAAACCGATAACCCTGTCTGCCTGGAACCAGGCGAGCATAGCCAACTATTTTGTAGAAACAAAAAAAATCAAATCAAACACTGCGCTGGTAGACGTTGGCCTTGAAATAAAGGCTTACGAGACCGGAATCTATGAAATAGCAATAAAAATACCGGACCAGCCTGAAGCTTCCTTTACCAAGACCATCGAGCTGGGTATCGGTGTCAACAACTTCAGATTTAAAACCGAAATCAAAGATCCAAAACTCTGGTGGACCAATGGGCTGGGCGAACCCTACCTATATGATATCCAATATTTTTTAAAAAAGAAAGACACCGTACTGGATAGTGCCCAACACTATTTTGGTATTCGCACCATTGAAGTAGTCCGTGATAAAGATTCGATAGGTCAGTCTTTTTACTTCAAACTCAATGGAGTTCCAGTCTTTATGAAAGGGGCCAATTACATTCCAAATGATGTATTTGTAACCCGCGTCTCCAATGCGGATTATGAAAAAGTAATTGGGTCGGCCCAACAAGCCAATATGAACATGCTAAGAGTTTGGGGAGGAGGCATCTATGAGTACGATACTTTTTATGAATTGTGCGATAAATACGGCATAATGGTCTGGCAGGATTTCATGTTTGCCTGCAGCATGTATCCGGGTGATGATGACTTTTTAAAAAATATAAAAGCTGAAGCAGCGGAGCAAGTACGGAGACTCAAGAAATATCCTTGCATCGCCTTGTGGTGCGGCAACAATGAAATTGATGTGGCCTGGGCTCAATATGAAGAGAACAAAGGCTGGGGTTGGAAACAACAATATGACTCCCTCCAACGGGCAGAAATCTGGCACGCCTACGATACAGTCTTCCATCATATCCTGCCCCAGGTGGTGAAGGAAAATGACAATGAAAAATTCTATTGGCCATCTTCGCCTATGGCAGATTATGGTGAGCTAGCTTCCTATAATACCCAAAAAGGCGACATTCATTACTGGGGGGTATGGCACGGCGAACATCGTTTTGAAGCCTTTGATGAATACATAGGCCGCTTTATGAGCGAATATGGCTTCCAGTCTTTTCCGGAGTTTAGTACGGTAAAAAAATACACCCTTCCTGAAGACTGGGATATAGAATCGACTGTGATGGCTGCCCACCAAAGAAGTGGCATTGGCAATCTTCGCATCCAACAATATATGGAATGGTACCTCCCTGTGCCTGAAGATTTTGAAGGGAAGTTATACATGGGACAGGTATTACAAGCAGAAGCCATCAAACGTGCAATAGAGGCACATCGGGGAGCCATGCCACATAACATGGGGACCCTGTATTGGCAGCTCAACGATTGTTGGCCCGTGGCCTCCTGGTCCGGTATGGATTATTACAAGCGTTGGAAGGCTATGCATTATTTTGTAAAAAAGGCCTATCAACCCATTTTGGTTCGTGTCTATGAAAAAGATGGCGAGATCACCTTCCAGGGAGTCTCCGATCTTTTAATTGACAAAGCAATTGAATTGCGATATTCCTTATTCAACTTTGAAGGAAAGGAAATCCTTAGCAAATCTGAAATGGTGAATTTGCCAGCCAACACCTCTTCCATTTTACAATCCGTACCCTTTACTGCCATACTTGACGGCCAATTACGCAAGGATGTATTTTTAAAAATAGAACTCGTAGAAAAGGGAACAATATTGGCTGACAACTACTACTTTTTCACCCCCGGAAAAGACTGGAGTCTGCCAAAAACCACCATTGATATACAAGTCGACAAACAACAAATCACCCTAACTTCCGACCAGTTCGCAGCCTATGTTTTTGTAGACACCCAAGGCAAAGGCCACCTAAGCGACAACTATTTCCACCTAATGCCCGGTGAAAAGAAAGTGATTCAATTTGAAGGAAATGCAATGGGTAAAGAGCTGGAAAAGTTGATTAAGGTCATGTCGTTGGGGGATTTTTAGATACGGTGGCCGGGAGCCGGTTTACGGGAGCCGGATCGCGGGATGCGTGATGCGTGATGCGTGATGCGTGATGCGTAATTTGGCAAATAATTTAAAATCAGAAAAGTAGGTCAAGGACATGCCCTTGACTTACTTTTTTTGGGGGTAATATGGATGATTTTGAAAGACAGGGACAAAGGAAATTAATTATTAGATTTATAAATAATCACCTTTTACCTCCCTTAACACCTGATTTTGCCCAAATGGATAAACAGAAAGGATTCAATAAAGGAAGTTACACCCCGATCTCCTATCCCCATTCCCTTATCCCATATATCATATTTCCACTTCCGTTGCCTTCGACAAGCTCAGGCAACTAGTATTAAAAAATAATTTCCACAACCCGCGTCTCGCATACCGCATGCCGCAAACCGGCTACCGGCTACCGAATTACATCTCAATCTTCCGCTCAAACCTTCCTTTCAATCTACCATCGTGGGTAACGATTAAAAGATTTGCATGAACAGCGTTGGCTTGTTCGACCAACAATTGTAAGACTTCTTCGGTGTGTTTGTCGTCGAGGGCTGAGGTGGGCTCATCGGCCAGTATGATGTCCGGTTGGTTGATAATGGCGCGGGCAATAGCAACTCGCTGTTGCTCTCCCTGACTTAATTGGTGGGTATGTTTTTTGCTTTTAGCCCCAATGCCTAATCGCTCCAATAAACGATGGATTTGATCATAATCCACCGGATTACCGGCAAGTTTTTGTGCCAGCGCAAGATTTTCTTCAACAGTGAGTGCTGCAACAAAATTGGGCTTTTGAAAAACGATACCGATGTGTTGGCCCCTAAAATGGTCCATATCAGCACCGGAAAGTTGAGTGATATCCTTATCCCCAATTTGAATGGCTCCCGATTGCGCTTTCAGCAACCCACC
>JAGQWW010000097.1 GCA_020436955.1 Saprospiraceae bacterium
CGATTTAATTCACCGCTCACTAGAAATCCTTTAGATGAAAGTTTTGAAAATAAAAAAGGTACAGCATCTGAAAGGAATCTTATGCTGTTGGCCTTATTAAAAGAGCATGGTGTAAAGGCTTACCCTGTCTTGGTTAGCAGTCTGGAAAATGGTAAACCTGTAACAAATTATCCTTTCCTCTCCCAGTTTGACCACGTGATTGTTTATACAGAGTTGGACGGAAAAGGAAATTTTATTGATATCACAAATTCTATGTTGCCTTGCAACATGCCGGATCCCGATGCTATGAATAAAGCCGGCTTAATGATCACCGATGAGACTGTTGGGTGGGTAGAATTAAAACCTGAAGCTGCATCGGCAAAGTTATTATTCAATCTTTCCTTGACACCCGAAGGCAGGCTATCAGGTGATCTTTCCACCAGCCACGAAGGGTATGACGCATATTTTGAAAGACTAAATTGGAAAAAAGATAAGGAAGGAAAGTTCTGGACTGAAAGGTTACAGTCTAATTTCCCGGATGCAAAAGCAACAGAAATTAAGTGCGAGGGAATAGAAAAAATTGAGGATCCCTTGATGACAAGTTGCCAAATTAATGTTGAGGAGGCAGCAACAGTAGCAGGAGATATGATTTATCTATCGCCGATCATTTTCACTGATTTCAGCGAAAATCCATTTAAAAAAGAAACACGATTATTCCCTGTAGAAAGAAGCTATCCAGTAAAGGAACAGGAGGTTATTAACCTTACCATCCCTGAAGGATATTCTATCGAATCATTGCCGGAAAGTGTCAACTTATCACTTCCTAACAAATCTGCAAACTTTAAATACTTGGTAAATCCAAATGGAAATAAAATTCAGATTATTTCAAAAATCGAAATGTCTGATACTTTCTATGCTCCCGATCAATACGGTGCCCTCAAAAATTTTATGGATATCATCGTCCAAAAGATGGGAGAACAGATTGTGCTAAAGAAAGCCTGATTTATCAATTTACGGGTTACGACGTAAATCGTAACCCGTAAATCTAATTCCCCCTAAGGTATCGCTCTACCCAATGAAATCATATTGGTAAAGATTCGGTAGGCACCCGGTACTCCGGCCGGTAATTGCCTGAACCAGCTAAATCCGGTGTAGATAAAATATCCTTTGCCATAATTGGCTACGAGTGTACCACCTTCCTTTGGACTTTCACTCGGGTCATTTGCACTAAAAATAGGGGTATAATGCTCATCCCATTCGTTCGCAAAATATAGTCCCCTTTCCTGTACCCAACCTTCAAAATCCTTTTCGGTAATCTTATTGGGGTAATTCAAAATAGGATGCTCAGGGTTCAAGAATTTCACTGGTGCTTCCTCCACTGTAACACGGTCACGGGAAAGTTGGAACGGATAAGGTCCAAATTCTTTTATGGGTAAATCCCAGGTTGTATTGTATTGTACTACCAGATTTCCACCTTCTTCTACGTATTGCATCAAGGCAGGCTGGGCAAACTTTAGTCGCTCGTGGGTATTGTAAGCTCTGATCCCCATTATCACAGCATCATACTGCTTTAGGTTTTCCAATTGCAAGTCTTTATCAGTCAATAGACTTACATCGTATCCAATCTGGACCAAACTTTGAGGCACTTCATCACCCGCACCCATAAAGTAAGCTACCTTGTTACCCGACTTTTTCAGGTTAATCTTTACCACCTTAGCCTTACTTTTCCTCAAAACCGTTTGGGTGGGAATGTGGTCGTACTCTATGGTAATTATTTCCCTATCATAAGTCTTTCCATCCAATACCACGCGAGGCATTACAAAATCTACAGCTTGGTCTGCAGGTGGGTATAGTGCAAAATTAAACACCTGCTCTTCGCCCTTTAACTTCATGGAAAAATCAATGGACGCAGGTTCAACTTTCCAACCTTCTCCATGCGCCAGAGAGAGACTTCCTTCAATATTTTCTTCTCCTGCCTTTACCGTTACCTGGATGTTTTTTGGCTCATCAGAAGAAAACACAACCACCTTGTCACCAAAATTGGCAAAAACCGGTGGTGTTATTTCAAAAGGACGATAAGTTTCCCCTTTTACCGGATCATCCTTTTTATATACTACATCTGTTTTGAAAGGAACTGAGACGCCTTCAATATTCCAGTTCCAAACAACCGTAAAATTATGTGGTGTTTCGGGCAATCCTCTTAATAGCTGATCTTTTACCGTAAAAGTACCCAACTCCCAATCTTCATTCAGCCAATATGGATTGGTAAATGGCATATCTGCCGGCAAGGTTAACGTCTTTTTGTATCCCCAATCTTCATTGGGAGTCATTACAATAGCAAAAGAGGTATCCCAACCCATTGGTTCAATGGAAATAGATTCCAAAACTACCTTACCTGATGCTCTGGTAATAGCTTCCAAATTGAGTGCAACCGGACTGCCGGGAGTAGCTGAATAATCTGTTGCAACAGCTTCTGCAAATAAACCAAGACAGTCTTGGATGATATTTTTTACTTCCTTTTCCTTGATGTTTTTCCAATGACCGTCAGGTAATTTTCTAATCTGATTCAAAGCCTCTACAAGGGCAGGTACAGATTTCCCCGGATTGGCAAAATCAAAGTCCTTTTCAACCTTCGCAAGCAGGTCTTTTATCGGTTTACCACCTTTCACACGGGTCCAGGTGATGTCGATGCCACCAAAGATATCGTCCTTGTTTTCCGGCTTGGTGCCTTTCAAAAAATCAAGATATTCCATACTACTGCCTCGGGAACCATATCTACCCATACCCTGACACCTGTGCTGGCTTCGGCTTAATGCAGCAATTTCATTATTGGACCTTCCTAGCAACGGATAATATACACCAACATCTAACGCCGCCATATTCGACTTGTCCACTTTTTCAAATGCTTCTCTGCCACCATATTGCCACCAGGATGTATTGTAATAAAGGCGGGTTGGTTGCCATGGAGACACATATTTCAATTGCTCAGGATATGCATTTTTATCGCCCACCAAATCCCAGGCTTCCACTGACAAAACAGCAGATGCAGTGTGGTGTCCATGGGTACGTCCTGCAGAATTGTGATCAAATCGATTGATAATCACATCCGGCTTCCATTTTCTAATGGCCCATACCAAATCGCCCAGCACTTCTTTTTTATTCCAAACTTCAAGTGTTTCATCCGGATGTTTGGAATATCCAAAATCTATTGCTCTGCTAAACATTTGGTTTCCACCATCAATGCGTCTGGCTGCCAACAACTCCTGGGTGCGCAGTAGCCCTAATAATTCCTGTATCTCAGTTCCAATAAGATTTTGGCCACCATCACCACGGGTCAGCGAAATATATGCTACCTCAACCTTTTCTTCATTGGCCAGGTAAGATATCATGCTGGTATTTTCATCATCAGGATGGGCTGCCACATACAATGCGGACGCCAACACCTGTGATTTTTGAATCTTTTGAAAAATTTCGGCTGAATTAGGTTGATCCGGAGCCTGTGCAAAAACCGATTGGTTCACTAGGATTATCACTAAAAGTGATACCAGACGTAGCATTTGATTCATATAAATTTCTTTTTAAAAGACCTTCAACTAACAGCAGGAATCCAAAAAGTGTTTGATTTGGCTCTTCCCAAAAGAACCTTTAACGCATCTGTTTCAAAACAAGTTTAATAATAGCTTCGGTGGTATTGGCTTCCGGGTTCTCTTGCATTATTTTCTGCAATAGCTTCTGTGCTTGAACTTTTGGCACCTGCAAGGTAACCAATGCAGCCAGTGCATCTTCTCTTAAACTTGCATTCCCTGAAGCCATTTCTGTTACTGCTTCTCCGGAAGACTTTATCATTTTGTCTTTCAAATCCAGAATTATCTGCTTGGCTGTCTTGGCACCTACGCCTTTTACTCGTTTAAATGCATTTTCATCCTCTCCAACGATGGCGGTCCTTACTTCTTCAGGAGTCATATGCGATAAAATAACACGCGCCGAATTGACACTAATTCCCTTTACATCAATAAGATTCAGGAAAATATTTCTTTCCAACTCATCAGCAAATCCATATAAGGAAGGCTGATAATCCTGCATATTGACATGGTAATAGGTATATAATTTCGCCCTTTCTTCCTTTTCAATTTTTGCATACGTATGTAGGCTGATATTGACCGCATACCCTACTCCATGGGCTTCTACGAAAATTTGTGTTGGCGTTTTATAGGTAATTTCTCCTTTGATATAAGCTATCATAATTGTTTTTTCAATTGCTCCAGGTAAGGGTATTTATCATTTGCATTACATCGGCTTTTATAAACTCTGTTACCGGTGCAAGGGAGTCAGGTTTTGCTTGCGTATTAAAATACAATGCGCCTCTTAAAAAGTGCTTTTTACCATCCGTCAGATAAAATTGAAATGGGGAAGCAACAGGGCCCTCCATGTCAAATACAATCCCAGTGGTACCATCCGGTTTTTGGATGGGCAGCTCATCAATATAATTTGCCTTGACGTTATGTTTGCCTGCCAGATCAAATGCATCGGCCTTCAAACCTTCCAATGCTTCAGGCGAATCAGCCTCCGAATAACTGCAATGGATTCGACTATCAAATTGTGGATAGTAAATATTGAACCAACAAGGGTGCTTTGGTTTTTCCTCAAAAAAGAGTGTATCCTGCTCGATTTGAGCATAAACCGGCATTTCAAAATCAAAATCACAAAAGTCTTTTCCAAAATCCTTGTAGGCATGATCTGGAAAATCTACCCTTGGAAATCCCCGTGGTTTAGGACTCAATACAGGATCTTCGCAAGAAGTGATGAAAAGCAGGCCGGAAAACACAATTAAGAATAATCGCATAGTCGTTATTATTTCGGTGCAAAATGATAAGAAATTAACAACAAAAAAAATCGTTTGGACTCCCGTTCAGGGAATACAAAACATTCCGCTAATTTTGCGACGATTTTACAGGTTAAAACCCTTTTTGCAAATCCTTCATTATTGACCCGGCATATATTAATGCCAGACAATTTGGAAAACTTTGATTAGAATAGGAATCTTTTTCGGTGGCCCATCCCGCGAGCGCGAAATCTCCTTTGCAGGAGGGCGTACCGTTTATGACAATCTAAATAAATCCCTTTTTGAACCTGTGCCCATCTTTATTGATGGTCAGGGTCATTTCATTCGTTTGGATTGGCAATATATTTATAAAGGTACGATCCGCGATTTTTATCCTCCGGTCGCTGCCTTACCACCGTCGCCCAACAACTTCCAGATTTATAGTGAAAGCCTTGGCACATTATCAGAAGCGGAATGGGATGCATTGATCGAAAAAGTTGGAAAAAGAATTCAACCGAATGAACTCCCTAAAATTATGGATTTCGCATTTCTGGCTCTCCATGGAGAGTTTGGGGAAGACGGGCAAATCCAGGGTTTGATGGAAAGTTTGAAAATTCCGTATTCGGGTTCCGGCATCAGAGCCTGTTCCATTGGAATGGATAAGGTCTTTCAAAAAAGATTAATGTCAGCGGGAGGATTTGACAGCCCTGAAGTATTTCAGATAACACGCGCTGAATGGAAAAATGGAGCTGTAGATGCCTTTTTTGAAAGAGCCGGCAATGAAATTGGGTGGCCATTGGTAATCAGGCCTGCTAATCAGGGCTCTTCTATCGGTGTAGCCATTTTGGAAAAAGACGACATCACTAGTTTTGAAAAAGCAATCAACCGCGCTTTTTTCATCGAAACCATCACTGCAGACTTTTGGAAAAATCTGGATCAAAATGAAAAGGTAGGTTACCTGCGTGGATTAACTGATATCAGAGACGGTTTGGGTTTCCCCCTTACCAACGGACAACATACCTTTTTCCACCCGGAAGAATTACTCCTTAGTTTGGATGAGCACTTCTCGAAAAAAGAGGATGCAGTGCTTTTGGAAGGTTTTTTAAGTGAGCAAAGGGTGCTCCTGGAATCTTTCATACAGGGGAAAGAATTTTCATGTATAGTGGTTCGATTGGAAGATGGTTCTGTCACAGCTTTGCCTCCCACGGAAATTGTAAAAGGTAAAGAGCTTTTTGACTATCGCTCCAAATACATGCCCGGACTTTCTAGAAAAGTCACCCCTATCGAATTGCCTGATGATGCAATCCAGTCTATCCGCAAAGAATGTGTTCGTCTGTTCGATTATTTAGAATTCAACACCTACGCTCGAATCGATGGATTTTATGCTGAGAACGGGAAGATATTTTTAAATGATCCTAATACCACTTCCGGTATGCTGCCCAGTTCTTTTTTCTTCCACCAGGCAGCAGAAATAGGGCTCAATCCTTCCCAGTTCCTGACTTATATCATCCGAACCTCCTTGTGGGAAAGGATTAATACTTCCATGTCATTTCGCATTCGCTGGGAACAAACTTTGTCTACCCTGGACAATGCCCTTATGGCTTTGCGCCAAAATAAACTGAATAGAAAAAAGATTGCCGTCATCATGGGAGGTTACTCCTTTGAGCGCCATATTTCTGTTGAAAGCGGTAGGAATATCTTTGAAAAACTCGCATCCAGCTCCAAATATGAACCCATACCGGTTTTTCTTTCCAAAAAGGGAGACGGACACGAGCTTTATCAAATGCCCATTAACCTTTTGTTGAAAGACAATGCAGATGATATTCGAGATAAAATCCTTGGATTTAAACATCACCCAATTGTTGAAGACATAAAGGAGGCTTGCACGCAGCTAACTGAAAAATATGCTTCCAATGATGTTGTATTTGAACCACAATTACTTTCCTACCAGGATTTGGCGGAAAAAGTAGATGGCGTGTTTATCGCCCTACATGGCAGACCTGGAGAAGATGGGGAAGTACAGGCAAGACTCGAAGAGGTTGGCCTACCTTATAATGGTTCAAACCAGGATGCATCTCAAATTACCATCAATAAATTTGAGACGCTTAAGATCTTAAGAGCACACGGTTTTCCTACCGCCAACCAAATATTGGTCGATAAAGATAAGTTTCAAACGAATGGAAACACTTGCCTCGACGAGATAGAATCCGCTATAGCTTATCCGCTGATTGCCAAACCGGTGGACGATGGTTGTAGTTCTGCAGTTAAAATGATAAAAAACCGGGAACAACTGGCAGCTTTTCTACGGTTGATCTTCAGGGTAGACGATGTGACTGAAGAGCAAGACAGGGCCATCCTTTCCCTACATCCAAAAGAAGAATTTCCAGCCAAGGAAGCAGCTTTGATTGAATCATTGATTACGGCCAATGGTGCGATGAAGTTTTTGGAAATAACAGGAGGCATGCTAACCCATATTGATGAAAATAGGGAAATCACTTACGAAGTGTTCGAACCATCTGAAGCTTTGGCATCCGGCGAGGTATTGTCTTTGGAAGAAAAATTTCTGGCAGGAGAAGGGCAAAATTTAACCCCTTCTCGCTTTTCCGACAATACTGCGGATTATACGTATATTGCTGCTCAGGTCAAAGGCGACCTGGAAAAAGCAGCACGTATTCTTGGCGTTACAGGTTATTGCAGAATTGATGCATTCGTAAGAATATTCCCTGATAATAAGGCTGAAACCATCATCATTGAGGTCAACTCATTACCTGGAATGACGCCTGCAACCTGTATTTATCATCAGGCTGCCATCAATGGTTACAAACCCTATCAATTTATTGATCAAATCCTGGAATTTGGCTTCCGGGACAAAACCACAAATATTCGTGTCGGGTAAAATAAAAAATGGTCTAAAAGAAATCTGGTATTTTTTGTCAAGCATGTTTTTCCTGAAAAGCTTTGGCAAAATGATGCTATTCATCGTCTTGCTTTTCCTTGCCATGTCCTGGTGGATGCGTTGCTACACCAACCATGGTGATGCCTATACAGTTGAGAATTATATGGACATGAAAGTGGACGATGCCATTAAAAAGATCGATAAAGGTGGTTTCCGATATGTGTTAACCGACTCCGTTTTTATTATCGATAAAGAACCGGGTATTGTTCTGGATCAGAATCCGAAACTAGGTGAACAAGTAAAGGAAGGCAGAAGGATTTATTTGACTATCTCAAAAAGCAATCCTGATGAGGTTTCATTGCCTTCTTTGGTAGGAAATTATGATTACGAACAATACGTCAAAAAACTCAAACTACTTAACCTGCGAGCCACGGTAAAAGAGCAGGTGTTCAGCAATAAATTAGAACCCAACTCCATCCTTTACATGTATTACGGTGACGAAAAAATCACCCAATCTGATATCAATGATGGAGTAAAAATACCTATGGGAGCTGTATTGGAATTTGTAGTCACCACCCGTACAGGTGGAAAAGTAGAAATACCAAACCTGATATGTAAAACCTATTCAGAGGCCGAATTCCTTATTACCGCTTCAGGGCTCAAGCTAGGCGCAGTTTCCGGTGTCCCCGGCTCTGATGATTTGGACAATACTTATGTTACTTCCCAGTTTCCTGACTTTGTAGCCGACGCCATGGTACCATTGGGAAGCACAGTGGATTTGACCCTCTCTGAGACCAGGCCAACAGCATGTGACTAGGTGATTTGGCTTTTGGCTTTTGGCTTTTGGCTTTTGG
>JAGQWW010000098.1 GCA_020436955.1 Saprospiraceae bacterium
CAAGGACCTGACCAATTTGGTGGGCGGGTATCAGGCCTGGTCAGCTAATCAAAAATAATTTGGTGTTCGGTGTTCGGTATTTGACATGAAGCCTTAAACCGAACACCGAAATCCAATTTGCAATTACTTAATATAATACACAACTTTCGTTAACCATTTGCTGGTGTCCGGTTCTGTCTCAGGATCTGTAATATACTCCTCCATCACAGGTGTTCTTGCTTCCATATTATTGGCTTTCATGTATTCATCCATGGCGCCATGAGCAGCACCCAATCCTTCATAAGCACCATAATAATCGATCAACAAAGCTTTTCCTCCTGCAATATTAAAAGTCTCAAAGTTATCAACGGGGGCAGAAACAGGAACAGCAGCTGCCATCTCTGACTGACCTTTTTCCTCGTCCCATGTATAGTACAAACCAACAGGCATGCCTGCTACTTTATCGCCTGCAGCCTGGAATACTGCTCCCAGATTTGTAGCAAAAAAGGCCTGCATTTTGTCCATAGAAACTACATCTTTTACCCCGGCAAACATCCTGTCTTCCAACTCCACTTCCTTTACTTTTATACCTGAAGCGGTTGGCATTGGATTATTCATTACAAGGGAATCTAATTTATTCAGACCTCTTTCAAAGTCGCCACCAATCATACCATCCATATCCATAAAAACGCCAAATACTTTACCTAAGAAATCGTTATTGCCTTTAAATCCCCAGGTTACTTCGCTGGCAGCACCATCATCTGCAGGGGAAATTTTAATGTAGGCATCTGACTGAGATTCCCAGGGAGTTAGGAATTTAAGCTGGGATTCAATTAATTCTTTCTCAACAACGTTAGTTACAGTTTGCTCTCCTGAACCTACCTGGTCATTTCCGCTCCAGGAATATTTTGCACCTACTTTGCCGGATTCTCCTTCATAGGAAATTTTGGCATCTGGGTCCCTTTCCATCCAGGGGCTCCATTCATAATTTTTTTCAAAAGTTGCCAGGTATGGCCAGACAGCATCCACTGGAGCTTCTATTTTTTTGGTTCGGCTAACTTCATAAGAACTCGGACCAAACAATCCAAGAAGAAGGAATATTGCTACTAATCCTCCAATAATGTACAAAGCAATTTTCATGATAAGGCTAGTGTTTAAGGGTGATCAAAAGGTATCTTTTCAGAGTAAAGATAATAAAGGGGTGAAAATTTCTTTATAAAAAATCCAATTTTTTGAAACAATTTGTTTCAAATCCTTAAGTTACCTGTTGTAACTTTTGATCTATCCAAAATCGGGATTGGACAATAAGCTCGTCGGCATTTGTACCAAATAAAGTGGGGCCAAAAAAAAGATGAATTGTGGTCCTCCTTTTTCCAAAAGACCTGAATAAATGAGGAACAAAAGTATCATTACCAATCCAAGCATCTGAAATATCACCGTATTCAATTGCAACCGGTATGACCGGAAAACCAAATGTAGCAGCCATTTCAAAACCACCTTTTTTAAATGGAAGCGTTTCTTTCTGATCAGTTGTAGTACCCTCCGGATAGATAAGAATGGACCGGCCATTTTTGATATTTTCCGCTAACTGCTTTCTTATCTCCTTCCGACTTTCTGGATCTTCCCTTTTAACAAACATTACGCCTGTAGCATCAGCACCCTGACCGATTATAGTCCAACTTTTCACTTCCATTTTAGCAATTGGATCAGCTTTAATGTAATGGAGTGTAGCAACCGGATCAAAATAGGAGCGATGGTTTCCAACGAAAAGTGAAGGTGGATAAGTTTCTTGTAATCCTTCAACCAGTATATGGACACCTAAAATTTTAAGGGAAAGGGTAATCCAAATTTGACGCAAATAGAATGAGGTGGAATTTCCTCGTCCATTTAAAAGATAAAAAAACAAAATAGGAATAATCAGGATTGTAGTTACGACAACCAGGATGATAATACGAAGGGTAACACGGAGCTTATTCATTTTTTTCAAAATGGGTTCTCCGTAAAGTTAATTAAGCCACAAACTTTTTAATGTGCATTTCCTACAATGCCAGAGATTAAATCAGCTGAATCAAAAAAGGAATAAATACAACAAAGCAGGAAAACAAGGTAGACCAGAAGTTGGTCTAATGTTAAGCCGAAAGGCCCAACGGTAAGTTGGAAACCGGAGTTTTTGGTAGATTTCATTTATTTGGGGTCTTTATCTAATGGTCTTTCGCCACAAAGATATGAGAACATTTCTCATATAATCAAGGGCAAGGGATAACTTAATGTATTTTTTACATTAAATCCTTCCCAACTTTTTTTGTAACTCTAAGTAATGGGAAATAAGTTTAACATCCACTACTCCTACAATTTTACCATCTCTTTCAACAGGTAAAATTGCATAGGATGATTGTTGGAGTTGACCAAAGGCCTGTTTAAGGTTATCAACAGGTTGAAGCCTTGGGATATCTTCCCCTTTTAGCATAAGGTCGGCCACTTCCAGGTTGGTTTGATTGTTTTTAATGGCCAAGAGAAGTTCTTCCTCTTGTAGTGTACCGATAAGGTTATCTTCCTTATCCATTACCAGAAAATTATTTTCCTGACCTTGTCTTAAATAGCTTATTGGAATCCATGCAGGGTCTTCAGGATTTATAGCGGTAAAAGTGGCTCTCATTACTTCCTGCACAGTTCCTTCTGACAAAACTGCCTCTAAACGAGCAGATTGGATTTCCTGAAAGGCCGAGAAAAATACAAGAAGCCCAATAATAGACGTGAAGAAACCACCATTGGTTAATCCTATATAGGCAAGATATTCATCAGGCAAAAAGCCCCAAAGGATGAAAAACACAGCGAAAACCTGCCCCAAAATTCCGGCAATCCTGGTCGCTTGTACCCTATTCATAAAGGTAGCTAACAAGGAACGTAAAATTCTTCCACCATCCATCGGGAAGGCCGGAAGGAGATTGAATCCGGCTAGGAGGAAATTAAGTGCGATGAGCCCAGGAACAAATTGGGTCAAACCATTTCTTAAAAAGGACAAGGTTACCAGATCATGCAAAAACCCTTCTACCGGATAAAGCAGGAAATATGGCATCAATAATATGGCAATGACAATATTGACCAGAGGACCTGCTATTGCTACCAAAAACTCCTGGAAAGGTTTTTCAGGTAATTTATTCAAGCGGGCAATTCCTCCTATAGGTGAAAGGATGATGTCGCGCGTCTTTACTCCATATCGACGAGCAGTTAGTGCATGACCAAATTCATGAAGCAAAACACAGGTAAAAAGGCTTAGTAAAAAAGCAACATTTACTAGAATTCCAACAATGGAAGCACCCATCATATAGCTGGAATATACGATGTAAGCCAATAAAAGACCAAAAGACCAGTGCAACTCCACCGGAATACCAAAAATCGTTGCTATACGAAAAGACCCTCTCAATGCTTGATTTTTATATAAAAGAAACCGGAAGTAACAACCCTTGAGGACCGAGATTTGTTCGTCCGAATCACAAGGGTAGTGACTTCCGGTTATTTTTTAAATATTATTTAAAACTTAAACGTTCATCGCCTCTTTAGACAAAGGCACTTGAACATTACCACTCAATACATCACGAGAAATAACGATACGCTGAATTTCTGAGGTACCCTCATAAATTTGGGTAATCTTGGCATCACGCATCAATCGCTCTACATGGTATTCTTTAACAAATCCATAGCCTCCATGAACCTGTACTGCTTCAGTAGTGGTGCGCATTGCAACTTCCGAAGCATATAATTTAGCCATAGAAGATGCCGTATCATAATCCATATGCTCATCTTTCATCCAGGCCGAACGATAAACCAATAAACGAGCGGCTTCAATTTCAGTAGCCATAGTTGCCAATTTAAAAGCAATTGCCTGGTGCTTGCTGATAGGCTTTCCAAAAGCTTCTCTTTCTTTAGAATATGCTACCGCCAATTCATAGGCTCCGGCAGCAATACCCAAAGCCTGTGATGCTATACCAATTCTACCTCCAGCCAGGGTCTTCATGGCAAATTTGAAACCGAAACCATCTGCTCCGATTCTGTTCTCTTTTGGAACTTTCACATCGGTGTACATAATGGTATGGGTATCAGAACCACGGATCCCTAATTTATCTTCCTTGGCACCAATTGCAACTCCATCCCAGCTGGTTTCCACTAAAAATGCATTGATACCACGGTGACCTGCTTCCGGATTGGTCTGTGCCATAACGATGTGCAAGTTGGAAGTGCCACCGTTAGTAATCCAGTTTTTGGTTCCGTTCAACAAGTAGTGGTCGCCCATATCTACAGCAGTGGTGCGCTGGCTTGTCGCATCAGAACCTGCTTCCGGCTCAGAAAGACAGAAAGCACCAATCCACTCACCTGTTGCCAATTTTGGAAGGTATTTTGACTTTTGCTCTTCAGAACCGTACGTTTCAATACCCCAACAAACCAATGAATTGTTTACTGACATAATCACTGAACAAGAGCTATCAACTTTAGAAATTTCTTCCATTGCCAAAACATAGCTGATAGTATCCATTCCACCTCCACCATATTGTGGAGAAACCATCATACCCAGAAAACCCAACTCCCCCATCATTTTTACCTGCTCTTTTGGGTAGGCCATATTCCTGTCTCTTTCTATCACGCCGGGCAACAACTCCTTCTGCGCAAATTCTCTTGCAGCTTCTCTAACTGCCAGATGTTCTTCGGTAAGAATAAAATCCATGTTTATTTTTTTTGTTTTTTCTGGTTAGGAAAACATGCTAATGCTAAATTGAATGCAAAATTAATCCTTTAAGCTGGTTTTTTGATGATGTTTGCCAACCTTTAGGGTGATCCTGTTAGCTTTTGATCATCCCGGTTGTTATTGTTTCATTAAAATAGAAACCAAACAACTGATTAATTTTGGCGTTCAGATAGCAATCAACAAATTTGCAGCTCTAACAAAAGAAGTGAACCTGTGTTTGATTTTTTTCAAAATATCCATTTCGTACAGCCATTTTGGCTCATTTTCCTGCTGGTCATTCCTTTCCTGGATTGGTTTTCGCGCAGGCGATGGAAATATTTTGACCCTGCACTTTTGTTGCCCAGCGTTGAAGCCGTAGGTACTCATCATACCTGGAAGACACGGCTCAATAAATTACTCCCCTATTTTCGCTTGCTGGCTTTAGCTGCCTTGGTTTTTGCATTGGCAAGACCCCAAAGGACGCTTAAAGAGGAAGAGGTAAAAGCAGAGGGTATCGACATTATGTTGGCTATCGATTTATCGAGCAGTATGCTGGCACGAGATTTCCAACCGGACAGATTGGAGGCAAGTAAAGTAGTTGCTGAAGACTTTATCGATAAAAGACCTTACGACAGATTTGGTTTGGTAGCATTTTCAGGAGAAGCCTTTACACAATGTCCCCTTACCACGGATCATAGGGTAGTCAAGGAATTTTTATCAGGCCTGCAATGTGGATTTCTCGAAGATGGTACAGCCATCGGGATGGGATTAGCCACAGCAGTAAATCGAATTAAAGATTCTCCGGCCAAAAGTAAGGTGGTGATTCTCTTAACTGATGGGGTTAACAATGCGGGCTATATACAACCTTTAACAGCTGCAGAAATAGCGCAGGAATTTGATGTAAAAGTATACACAATCGGTGTAGGAAGTACCGGTGAAGCACTTACGCCCGTAAGAAAAAGACCTGATGGCAGATTTGTATTTGGACTTGCCAGAGTTGAAATTGACGAAGGATTATTGCGCCAAATTTCAAGTATGACTGAAGGTGAATATTTCAGAGCAACCTCAGAACAGGCGCTGGTTAACATTTACAATCAAATTGACCGACTGGAAAAAACGGAAATCGACGTTACAACTTTCAAACGATACAGCGATGAATTCCATTGGTTCATAAGCTTCGCTCTAGGTATCCTAATCTTCGAATTCCTACTTAGGACTATCTTCCTCAAACGATGGCCCTAATTGAAGGCAGCAAATTCACCCCTAACACCTCATAAATCATACTGCATACCTCCTACTTCCTATTCCATATCTCATATTGCCTTCCTCCTTTGCTATTCGTAATTCGTCACTCGTAAATCGTAATTCTATCAGCCTTTCCCCGGGAAAAACAGGATAAACTTCGACCCTTTTCCCAGTTCACTCTTAGCATCAATTTGTCCTCCATGTGCTTGAACCATGGCTTTTACATAACTCAAACCCAGTCCAAATCCTTTCACATCGTGAAGGTTTCCGGTGTGCACACGATAGAACTTATCAAAAATATGTTTGAGTGCTTCTTTGCTCATACCCATCCCTTTATCTTCTACCGTCACTTCAATTCCATTGTTTTTATTGCGAGTTGAAACGGTGATTTCCGGCTTTTCGGGTGAATATTTGTTTGCATTATCCATCAGGTTATGGATAATGTTGGAAATGTGTGTTAGATCTGCTTCGATATAAGGTTCCTCTGCCTGTAGGTCACTATGCAATACTCCTTCTCTACTCTCCACCTGTAAGGCAAAATTCTCCATTGCTCTTTCAATCACTTCGTGCATATTAACAGTTGTCTTTTTCAATTGAAAATCATTCCTATCGAGAAGTGCCATTTGCAATACCTTTTCCACCTGGCTATTCATCCGTTTATTTTCCTGCTTGATGATGTCAGCAAAGCGTTTCACCTTTCCTGCATCGCCACTGATCATAGGGCTTGTAATCGAATCTGCTGCCAAAGAAATAGTAGCAATTGGTGTTTTAAATTCGTGGGTCATGTTATTGATGAAATCGTTCTTCATTTCCGAAACTTTTTTCTGTCGGAAAATAACATGTACCGTATAGGCAAAACAGAAAATGATAATCGTAGTGAAGAGTATGGAAGCCAGCAGATTTTGCCACACTGCGGACCATACATATTCAGATTTGTCAGGGAAAAACACCATCAACATACCGGGAGAAGGCACATCTTGTCTGAATAAATCGACCTTGTACTTGGAAGTATACAAGGTTTTGTAACCCGGTTGTATAGCTTGCGGGCTGCTATCCTCCACTACATAGTGCTTGTTGGCAATGACAAAACTCTTCTCCTTATTGGAATAGATGCCGTAGTTGAAATGTGTATTAATACCGCGATTGGTAAGTTCCTTTTTTAAAAAGGCATCCAATAAATCAAGATTGAAAATACGCTCAGCCAAAGGTACCTGATTGATTTCCTGATTGAACCGCATCAATTTTGCATACTTGGCAATACGCTCGTTGACACATTTATCGCAATTACATTCGTTGTCACTGGAAAGGATGAAGGACTTTAGATCCTGTTGTACATTTTTAGGGCTTTTAAACTGTTCATAGCTGATGTCGAGTGAAAATTCTACTTTACCTTCTTCCAGTTGTTGTCTTACCTCTCTTTCAAAATAGGTTGTAGAATAGCCATTCATATAATTGAAGGCTTCGCGCTGCTCTTCGTATTCAAGTCTGTCTGCAACAGTATTTAAAGCAGCGTACACATTTTTGTCAAATTGCTCTTCATTCAATCTGATAGAAGATTCGATCCAATTGACCTGTAACCAGATGCTCCCAAAAAGGGCAATGGACATCAAACCAACTATCAGCCAGATTATTTTTTTATTCATGCCAGTATATTCATTCCGAAATAAGCAACACAAAGTTAGTGCTTACTTATGAGCCACTATTTACAATTAACTCGAAATTAACTGTAGAAGCAGTTATTCCTTTCAAAAAATTAAAAAATTATTTTCTATCCCTCAATCTACCTGTAAAATGTATAATAATCAGGCTAAATGGTCGAAATACGCTACTTAGAAGACGAATTGGAACTTGTACCTATGATGAAATTGTTGGATATTATAGGGGTTATTTGAAGCCATCATTAAACTTTTTCGTAATTGTTAAAATATTAATAGGAGAAAAAGTGTTAAAGGATGTACCAAGGGGAAGGCAGGAGCCGGAACCCAGAAAACCATTTTGACAAATATCCTGACTAATTTTAAAAAAGAACCATTATGTCAACAACAAACGGAAACAAGATACTCCTGGTAGAAGATGATCAGAATTTTGGTGATGTGTTGCGTTCCTATCTGGAGATGCACGAATATGATGTGACGCTAGCCTCTGATGGTGCTGCCGGCTGGGAGCAGTTTAAAAAGAACAAATTTGACCTCTGCATATTAGACGTTATGATGCCGAAGAAAGACGGATTTACCCTGGGCAAAGAAATCAGGGAAAAAGATGCTGATATGCCTTTGATATTTTTGACGGCCAAAACCATGAAAGATGATGTGTTACAAGGATTTAAACTAGGCGCCGACGATTATATCACCAAGCCTTTCAATTCTGAGGAATTATTATTGCGCATCCAGGCCATTTTGAAGCGCACTAAACCAAAAGCTGATCCTAAAGACGAGATTCGTTATTTCACTATCGGGAAATTCCACTTTGACTCTCAGCTTCGCATTTTGACTTATGATGCAGAAGGTCCGGAAGAAAAGAAAGAAAAACTATCTCCAAAGGAAGCTGCCCTACTAAGATTGTTTGCAGTAAATATCAACGACATACTACCAAGGTC
>JAGQWW010000099.1 GCA_020436955.1 Saprospiraceae bacterium
AAAGGTCTCAATAGCTTTCCGGGCTTCCATTACTTCCGGCCTTTTCCCTTTTAGCTCTATTGGCACGCAAAAACCGTTAATAATGGATCCATGCATGAGCAAAAACTGTCTTTGCATGACCCCTAGGGCCCGGTAACCATAACTTCCGGGTAATACAAGAAATCTCAAGCGCGAGTTTGGAGACATTTAGGTTTTTGTTTGTCAATGGAGCGGGCAGGACGATGTGGGCGGCAAAAGGGATACAGCCTTGACCTTTTGGTTACTTTTGGGTCAAGCCAAAAGTAACAACAACGCGAGGAGGTGACATTACCTACGCAATAAAGAACTTGTATTCGACAATGTAGAGTTGAAGACCAGAAGCTACAAATAAGAAAAGTTTTAGATTAGTGATATTTGATTTTGGATAAAACGGCCCCATGAGGTGCCGTTTTTTTTATGTTTAAAATAAAAAACACCCTTGAATGCAGGATATAAATATCCAGGCACAAAGGGTGTCTTCACAACCATTTGCTACACTTACTAAGAAGCTTGAAAATGATTACAATAGGGTTTTAGTTCCCTTGTTGAGGTTATTGAGTTTTATTTTTACCTAATCGAGTATAGCAGTTTAAATCAATTCGAATTTTAGTGCCTCTGCTAATGAATTTGCATTTGCTTCTACCTCACTTTGGCTGTTTTCTTTAAGAAATTTACCTTGAGATGTTTTTAAAGAGAATCGATTTGATCCATTGGATACTATTTCAAAAGTCTCCCATTCCTTTGGAATGCTTCTATTTACATTAACTTCCCCTGAACCACCATTCTCAGCACAGACATATTGCTCATTTGAAGCTCTAAGGAAAATTTTACCATTTGGTAAAACCTCTTTTCTAAAAACAGACTCTCTTTGAACAGTCCCTGAGGAAAAAACCAACTTATCGTCACTATCTCGAAGTTGCAAATACTTATTCCCACTTGATTTTAAAAGAATAAAATCGAAAGTTGGAATCAGATCATATTGTTCTTTTGCCTTTTCAAAATAATTTTTGGCTCCGGCTTTATTTGGATGGTAAGACGAATTTCGCTTGCTCATAAAATGACTATAACCCCTTGCTCTTAATTCTGATTTTGTGTATTTACCATTCTGCACCTTTTGCCTAATTTTATCGATTTCTCTTTCACGAATAGAAAGCATTTCATCTTGAGGCTCCAACAAAAGGCTGTTAAATTTTGGTTCTGTGACAAATGATTGAGGTGCGTGTGCTGCGTTTTCAGGTTTGGTCTCTGGATCCACAAAAAATACTCTTTGTGGACCATTCCATGAGCCATTTATTTCTTCAACTGCTTTCTTCATTTGAGCTGTTGATTCTTCTACCCAAACCTTATTGAGGGCTATTATCTTGTCCTTATTGGCATTTGGAGAAATATCTGACAACTTTATTTTGCCTAACAAGAACTCCTCAATTGTTGCTTCAGTAATCTCAGCGTTGGCAGCAATAGTAAAAAGAGTAATCATGGATGGATCGCTCTTTTCACTAAAAATGTTGAAATAACCACAAACCAATAGGAAAGCCTCAGGAAAATCAGATAATGCTTTGTTAATTGTAAATTTCAAATCTTCATAACAATATTTCTCAATCTTTTCCTTGAACTCACGCTCAGTTTTGGGCAAATCATCCGGATCCGAATCCAACATAAACTTAGTGATCTCCAAGTCATTTGCTCCTCCAAATAAAACAACTAAATCGGATTCCTTTGCATCAGACTGACTGGCTGATTTTTTCATTTGTTGTAAAATGGTTGGATAATCCGTTGATAATTCGCCATGAAATTTATCGAAAACTTGGTTTTTCCCTCTTCCTATAATAGCTCCTTGATGAGCTTCGACCTGTAGGTAAACTCCTATTTCATTCTGACTTTCAATGTAATCTTTCAAAAGGCTATAATGCTTGTTGTGTTCCATTAATCCTCCACCCCAGCCTAGGGAGTCACCAAAAACATTCATTTTAAAGGTGTCAAGTAAAACAGGATAGGGCTCAGAATGGTTATAATTACCCATTCCAACGCCACCAGAGTTGATCACCTTTAAGGTTGCATTTTCTCCCGAAGAAGATGGACTTACTGAAACAGGTCTGTGTACTTTGTAAGCAATAGTTTCATAATCAACCCATTTAAAAGCGCCACAATCTTGACCATTTAGATAAACCGCACCTGATTTATCAAACCCAGAACCTTTTATAAAAATTGATTTCCCTGGAATGATCCTATCACCTCCGATAATACCAGTTATTTTTGGTTTTATTAAAAGAGTTCCTGCATTAATACTTTCAGTATTATCAGACTGGATAACTCGGAATTTGATATGGCCGCCTAAAGTTGGCGGTACTTCCACTGTTAAAAGGTTTTCTCCAACATAGGTGGTTGCACCAATAATGTTGACATTCCCATCAGCATCTTCAAAAACGACTTTGTCTCCATCTGAAAATCTCAGGCCATGGACCGAAATGGTTTCTCCCACATAGGCAAAAGAAGATTGTCTATTTGTCCGAAGTATTGCTGGCGTCGTGAGGGCTGTATTAAATTGTGAACTTGTAATAGCCTCCATTACTAAGTTTTGGGATAAAGTTTGGCCCTTTTGACCGTTTTCACCTCTAGAACCTTGTCTTCCGCCAGGACCTTGTTTTCCCGCAGTTCGATTATTTCGTCTGCAAACCGTATGTCTTCTATCTCCCTTAGCGCCGCCACTTCCTCCTTTCCCAGGTGTGCCAGCCGTACCTCCTGAGCCCCCTACTCCAAATGAAAGGTCGATGTTGACTCCAGAACTATTTAATGCTACTATATTTGCTGCAGTAGTATAAACTTTAAGCCTACCCCCATTGCCGCCATTTCCTCCAGGTCCACCATCGCCTCCCTTGCCCCCTTGTCCGCCATTTCCTCCAGCACCCTGTTCGCGGCTACAAGTTCCTGCCCAGTTTTTATCAGTTGGGCATCCTTTTTGACCATTTCCTCCCGAACTTCCATTGCCTCCCTGACCGCCTTCTTGTCCATCCTGTCCTCTAAGGTCTATTTTAGGAAATCCCCCAAGAGTGTTTAAAAACCAAAATTCTATTTCAGGTGCATCAGCACCATCATTTCCTCTACCTCCCTTGGCACCATCTTTCCCCGGCCTACCCTTTTCGGCATGGAGCGACCCTGAAACCGGGTAGCCTCCAGGTTTTTTGGGGGTTGGAGGTATCGGGATTCCTGGGAACTCCGGTCTTTGCCAGCTCAGGGTCACATTGGTTCCAATTTTTATTGTATTGGCTATGATGACCAGGGATTTAATGGATGGATCAATAATTATATCTGTGTTATTGTCAATAATTAGATCGTTTGCAAACCAATAAGAAACATCAATTGGAATAACATTAGCAGCCATACGAAATGAAGAGAAACGTTTAACATTCAAAACATTTCCCTTTGGTTTAAGGGTATTATTCCGGGTTTGGTAGGCAAAACGATGTTTACTACCCAACAAATTAAGGTCAATTTTTTGATTGGAAGTCAGATTAGCATTAGGCATCAAAATACCTTTTGGGTGGAATAGAACTTCCCCGTCTGAAGCCTTACTTTTCAAATGGAGATCACCTAGATTATCAAGTGATTTTATTCCTAGAACTTCCATTACTGCTTTATGATTTCCTAATTTTCCCATAACAGGGTCCACAGGTGTAATCCTTCCGTTTAATCTGGTAATTCTAAAATTTGGTCTAATGAAGGTTGTCATTTCTTTTAGGTTTTAAGTTTTTAAAAAGTAGTCTGGACACAGTCCTCCCAGGACAAATGAGGTCAATATCATTTGTCAAAGCTGGGAGAGACTTATTGTCTATTTGCTTATAAAATAAGATTATCCAATTAAGGGCCTATTTATTAGCCCAAAGAGTTATTGTTGTTGGATAATGAACAAGGTTTACCGCTTTCTATATTACAATGAAAAATCTTAATCGAATCAGGAGCTAGCATAGACCCTTCTATATAAATTTCAAAACCAAGCTCATTTGTTTCAGCATTTTGGATTGACTTTAAAAAATAATCAAGATTAACACCATTCGAATTAAATGAAACTTTTAATCTTGTAGGATTTTGTCCTACTGCCGGTTCATTACTATCTAAAACCAATAACTCACCTGTTTCGCCACAAAGTTTTACATCCCAGGAGTCGCAACCAATTTCATGAACGCCAAGTTTGAAATAAAGGCTAACCGACCCTTTCGTTACTTTAACAATTAATACCTTCCTTTCATTAGATAATATTTCTTCATCAAAAAAGTATGGTTGGTTTAAGGATATAGTTTCAATTTCGGTTCCTCCTCCATCTATCGCTCTACAATCACATTTATCATCACCTAAATCCCCGCTAGTTGGCCTCATCACCACCACATCTTCAATAATAATTATATCTAAGTTGGTTTGGAGAGGAAGACTTATTCTTCCTTTCAAAATGGTACTAACCTCTACCTTAAGTGGTTTGTAATCGAGCTTATCTTTAAATTCATTGGCACCCGATCGTGCAAGAACAACTCTTTTTAAAATAGTAGAATCCGAAACGAAATCCTTAATAATTATTTGAAAAGAATCCGCTTTAGGAGGAGCATCCCACGTTATCCTTGCATTACCATCTGAATCAATAAATTCTGCCTGAAGATTAGTGGGAGGGAGTGGATGCTCAGATGGGGGTCTCAATAAAAAATAAAGAACTACTAAAAACAAAAGGGTAATTAGACTGCCTATTTTAATAATGCTGGATTTCATATGCATAGTTTTTGTTGAAATGCTGTTACAGTTGAAAAAATTATTTTAATTTCATTTCGCTTGAAACAAATATCAGCAATGAACTTGCATTTCGCTTGGTAGATTTTTTTCAACTTTTTCCACCCCAAAAACCAGGCAAACGCATGAAATGGTTAATTCTAAGCTATTACGGTTACTGAACGCCCTTAATTCAGATGAAATAAAAGCATTGGACAAGTTCATTTTGTCCCCTCTACACCTTGCCGGTAAAAGACCCTTGAAAGTTCAATTGTTATTGCAATATCTCATCCCATACCACCCTGATTTTAAAGAAGAGGAAATCACTGAAGAAAAACTATTTAACATTCTATTTCCTGCTGAGGAATTCAATAAAAATAAATTGGATAAGGTTAGCTCAAATGCAACTAAAACCGTTCACAATTTTATTGCATTCTATGCAAAATCTGAGTTCCAGGAGATAGAAGACCTCATTACGCTGGCACGTTTTTTCCAAGAAAGAGGTCTTTCTAAAGATTACCTTTCTGCATATAATAAGGCAACAAAAATGCTGGAGAGTATCTCTCAGAAAGGAAAGGAATATTATCAACTCAAATTTTACCTGGAACAGGAGCATTTAGAATTCCAGTTAAAAACCAACGATAAAAAAAGCATCCATAATCTGGCAGATGTTATAAACCGGTTGGATCAATATTTCTTCATTCACCGGCTCCAATTCAGCTATTATTTACTTACCAAAAGTGTCAGTACCAAAGGGGAATTAAAAGACCATATACAACTACTCAGCCCCATTCGGAAGGCAATAGAAGAAAACCACCTTTCCATACCTTTACTTGAAGTATATTATCATGCTTACGATGTCCTTCCAAAAGCAAACCAAGTTGGAAATGGCAACTTTTCGAAACTTCAACTAGCCTTAAAAAAATCAGGTCATCTTATACCACACAAAGAATTACTGGCCATCCACAATTTCATGCGAAACTATCTCGCCAACCAATACATTCATGGAGACCTATCTGCTTTATCAAAATTGTTTGAATTGTTAAAAGAACAGATCCTACAAAAGACTATCTACTATGATGGCCAACGCATCTTTGCGAGCACCCTGCAAAATGCCATTACGGTAGCACTGAAATTAAATGAAACCGATTGGGCACTGGAATTTTTAGAAAAACATAAAAATAAAATTCAGGGGGCCGACTCCCCGGAGGACCTGTATCGATTTCATTTAGCTGACATTTATTTTTATAAAGGGGAGTTTGAAAAAGCAAAACAAACACTGGACAAATTTCACTTTAGAGAACTGTATTACAATTTGGCGGTGCGAAGATTGGAAGTGAAATTACATTTCGAAACTTCCGACGTTCTCGAATTTTTGGAATCCAGACTGAATGCCTTAAAAAGTTTAATGTTTGACCATCAAAAATGGTTGCCAAAGGATAAATTCGAAGCAAATAACAATTTTGTGAAGATTGCTTACCAACTATTTAGGATAATGGAAGAGAAAGAAAAGCTTTCCTTTCTTAAAGAAAAACCTGCAAAGGCATTTTCCATTAAGATTAGCTCTTTAGATACTCAAATCAAAGAGGAGAAATTCCTGGCCGAAAGGGAATGGCTTTTACGGAAAATAAATACCCCTGAATTGCAGATAGTATGACCTACCAATCAAAATTCAAACATCAAAAATTCTAAATCAAAATTCCCCTACCCCTTATACCCAAACCCCTTCAACAATCGATCGTCATCTCGCCAGCCTTCTTTGACTTTGACGTGCATCTCAAGGAAGACTTTTCTTTCTAAAAAGGTCTCGATCGCTTTCCTGGATTCCATGCCCAATTTTTTAATAGCTGAGCCACCTTTCCCAATAATGATGGACTTTTGAGTCTTGCGGTTTACGAAAATAAGGGCCGAAATACGAGCTAACTCTTCGCCTGATTTGGTTAAGGTGTCTTCAAAACTTTCAATCATCACCTCGGTCGAATAGGGAATCTCCTGGTGGTATTGCTCCAATATCTTTTCACGGATAATCTCGCTTACAAAAAAGCGCTCCGGGCGATCGGTAAATTGCTCTTTAGGAAAATAGACCGGACCTTCTGGTAGATATTTTAAAATAAGTTCAAACAGCTTATCTGTATTTTTTTCCTGCAAAGCAGAGATCGGTACGATTTCCTTAAATTTAAATAGCTTGGTCCAGGCTGCAATTCTTTCCAGCACAACATCAGGCTCGACCGTATCTGTTTTATTGAGTACCAAAAAGACCGGCACTTTCAACTTTTTCATACCCTCCAACAAAGGATGAGATTCAACCGGCTCGTCTTCTATTTCAACAATGAACAAAACCATGTCTGCATCCTCAAATGATGTCTTGACAAAGTCGTTCATAGACTCCTGCATCTTGTAGGAAGGGTTTTCAATATACCCTGGTGTATCTGAAAAAACCACCTGGTAATGGTCATCGCTCACAATCCCAAATATCCGATGACGGGTAGTCTGGGGCTTGTTGGTGATGATGGACATTCGCTCCCCTACCAGAGCATTCATCAAGGTAGATTTCCCAACATTGGGTTTCCCTATAATATTTACAAAGCCTGACGTGTGTTTTTCCTCCAAAATGATTGGTTTATACGATTGCAATAAGTTCTTTAATCAAAGGCTTGATAGCTGCTTCGGTCCTGTTGGCCATAGCAATTACATCATCGACCGTTGTCTCTTTTATTTGGTCCAGTGGATAACACTGATTAGTTACCACTGAAAATACAAAAACCGGCAAATCCATATGCCTTGCCACCAAGACCTCGGGCACAGTGCTCATACCCACTACATCGGCACCAATTACATGCATGAAATGATACTCTGCAGGTGTTTCCAGATTGGGTCCCGGCAAACCAACATAGACTCCTTTATGCGCTCTGATACCCAGCCCATGCGCCAATTCCAGCGCTTTTTGATTCAAGACTTTATCGTATGCATGCAACATATCAGGGAATCGAGGTCCCAAACGGTCGTCGTTTTTTCCACGCAACGGATTGTCCGGCATCATATTGATATGATCTTCTATAAACACCAAATCACCAGCACGATAGTCCGGATTTACCCCTCCTGCCGCATTTGAGACCATTAACCTTTCAATACCCAAATGTTTCAACACCCGAACCGGGAAAGTTAGTTCCTTCATGGAATAACCCTCGTAATAATGAAAGCGACCCGCCATAGCCACTACAGGCTGACCATGCAAGGTTCCAAAGATCAACTTCCCTTTATGACTCTGCACGGTACTTACCGGAAAATGCGGAATATCCGCATATGAAATACTAAATGAAGCCTCAATTTCATCAGCTAATCCGCTAAGCCCGGTACCTAAAATGATACCTACCCTTGGTTCAAAGTCTGTCTTCGACCGTAAAAACTTTACCGTCTCATCTAACTGTTCCCACATATATTCTTAAATATTCCTTTTTAATAACCTCTTATAAAAAAATCTATTAGCAACCCACCATTTCAATGTGGTCACCCCCCTTCCCCCCCTCAAGGGGGGCTATATATTGAATATGGAATTTAAATCCCATTCAACCTATTTCCCTATTCACCTACTCCCCCAATCTCCCGTCCCCTATCCCTCATCTTCATTCCCATCAGCAAAGGTCTGATTTTTGCATAGATGATTTTGTGAAATTACTCCTTTATCTTTGCAGGACGAAAAATTTAAAATGATTCTGAAGAAGTCCATCGTTTCCTTGCTGATAGCTTCATTGATGGTGTCCACCAT
>JAGQWW010000009.1 GCA_020436955.1 Saprospiraceae bacterium
CCTCTGATAACTTTACGCTTGTCAGCTTCAGGAGAATCATCCTCTGCATCGTAGCGGATGTCAGGGTTAAGGTCATGAATGAAAGAGTATGCATTTTCGTAATAAGCGGTTGAAGTCCACTCTGAAACGTTACCGGCCATGTTGAAAAGACCGTAATCGTTAGGGAAATAAGCATCTGCTTTTACTGTGTAGAAACCACCATCTTCCGGATAGTTTCCGCGACCAGGTTTGAAGTTTGCCAAAAGACATCCTTTAGCATTTCTAAGGTAGTATCCACCCCAAGGGAACGGAGCAAGATCGTGTCCGCCTCTTGATGCGTATTCCCACTCATGCTCAAATGGCAATCTGAAATCTTCAGAGTTTACACCATTTTCTGCCTGGTAACGATTCCACAACTGGGTTCTCCAGTATGCAAAAGCATTAGCCATGTGCCAATCAACACCTACTACCGGATAATCATCGAAAGCTGGGTGCCAGAAGTAGTTTCTGGTCATAGGCTCATTGTAAGAGTATGCAAAATCTCTAACCCATACCAATGTATCCGGGTAGATTTTGATCTTCTTCTTGTTAATAAATGAAGAACGGGAACGATTTGGATCTTTGTTGTGCGCAGCACCTTTCCAGTCGTACCATTCGTACTCGTATACAAGGTTACGAGTATCTAATTCTTTTTTTCCGGCAAAGGCATCATCGCCCTGGAAGAACATATCCTGGAGAATTTCATCTTCCCAGTCAATTTCGTATTCCCAGTCGATTTTTTGTTCACCGGTTACTTCATCTTCGTAGTAGTGGTCCAACATAGAGTGAGCGATGGAATCACGAACCCAATAAACGAATTGTCTGTATTCGTTATTGGTGATTTCAGTGTCATCCATGTAGAAACCAGTAATTGAAACAGATTTAGGTCTCTGAACAAATGTGTTGCTAATGTCTTCATCACCAACGCCGATATGTAAAGTTCCAGATGGAACATATACCATACCGTAAGGATTAATTCCTTTCCAGGTTGGACGTTCTAAGACTCCAACCAATTGTCCGTTTTGGCGATTACCACAGGAGCTCACAATGGTTGTCAGAAGCACTAATGCGCAGAGGGACTTTAATAGTTTTTTCATGTTAAAACCCAAGTTTTCCTTCAGATTTAAAAAACGCGCGTAAAGATAGGCGCTTTGTTCATATAAGCAAAAATAAATTTTCCATTTTAACTAAGTAACAAAAATTCGTATGCCGAATGCAGTGATTCGGAAACGAGTAATGCACTTTAGTATTTTTAGGTTTCAAAACTTTAATGTGAAAGTCGGCAAAAGAAACAGTTTTTTTAAAATAAATATCGCTCCGCCTTCTTTTTTTTAGATTTTATTGCCTGTAACGGGTTAAAATCATTGTATAAAATCGTGATAAACGCCCGTTTTAGCGAATAAAAAGCAAAGTTACAAAAATCTTGGATTGTAGATCACTTTCGGCAATTTACCTTTTCCAAAATTTTCTTTTAATCGGTAATTCAATACTATTTCATGAGAACCATTACTTACCGAACGCAAGGGAGATAAGGTTAAATCGTACGCATACCCCAATGTGGTTTGCTGTCCCAATTTAAATCCGGCCAGGAATATAATACCATCTAGATGGGTATTGTCAAAGCCGCGGTATGAAATCCCTCCAAAAACATTGCCATTATATCTTAAAATTGCAGATAACTCTACCTGATATTCGTTAAAATCAGACTTTACAAGGGTGGTTGGGGTAATTTCCAATGATCTTGAAAGTTGAATATCGTAAGCTGCATAGAAAAAGTACTGTCGATTATTTGTCAGGCTGACATCATCCAAAACTATCTGAGAACTCAAAAGATTGTTTGCTGAAATGCCCACTTTAATTCTTTCATCCTGATAATACAGTCCTGCGCCTATATCTGTAGTAGAAGCACTTACCTGGTTCGATGGCAACAAATCGTCCATATGATCGACTCCTCCGGTATATATTCCGTCAGGTGTCCTTAACTTATCACCATTCCAGGTAAATTGTCCAAGGCTAATGTTAAGACCCCCGCTTAAAATACCCGAAGGACCTACCGGCAATTGATAATTGTAATGCAATTTAAAATTGCTGTACCTGCGGGCTCCCAATTCATCATTATCAAAACTCAAACCCAGGCCACTACTAATAAAATACAAGGGCATATGTGCCGTCACCGACTGTTGGGCCGGACTTCCGTCCAGATTTACCCATTGTTTTCGATAAACTCCGGTAAAACTAACTGCAGATTCCATCCCAGCGTATGCCGGATTGAATTGAAGCGGATTCATCATATATAGACTATACTGAGGTGCCTGTTGAGCAGACACTATATTTATCCCGGAAAAAACAAACAGGAAAAGTAAAAGTCTTTTTGACATATGATGATTTAGTATCGTTCGCAATATAGAACTTTGAAACGGGATATATTATATTTTATTGAAAGCAAATAAAAAATTAAAATTTGACTGCTCCCCTATCCTACTACATAATATGATGCAGTTATGTAAAAGTTCCTAATAAATGGAATTTTGCCCAAAAAGTTTGGAAAGGCAATTACCGGCAATCCAAATTTGAAATGATAAATCGGATTTGTAAAGAAGTACTTAGATTTAAAAATGGAAAGGTCATTTGCCCTACAATATTTTTCAAATTGACCGATTGAAATACCCGTATCCTTAATTTCCAGTAATTCTTCAATCCTGGATGGTTTTTCACCTGCAGCCTTTAAAATGCTGTGGTAAAGCCCCCTGGGCAACAAATGATACCAGGGCAAGGCCTTTAACAGCTTGTTTTCACAGATTTGTTGATGGCCGCCAAATGGCATTTGCCAGGGTGGAAAACCAAAAAACATCTTACCGTCCTCAGCCAAAAACTCTTTCAATTTGCCCAATACCCTTTGTTGATCAGGTATATGTTCAATTACATCTTTTAAAATGATCAGATCGAAAAGGTATTCAAGATCTTTTTTACCATCAATATCATAAATATTCTTGTTCAAAAATCGAAGTTCGCCCGATGCAACGGCCTCTGCCTGAAACTGCCTGGCCAAGGTGGTCCTTGACTCACTTAATTCGATGCCTGTACATTGATGCCCCTGTTCTACAAAAGCTTTCAAAACACCTGCCTCTGCGCACCCTACTTCTAAAACTCTTAAGGTTTTGTCAGACGGGAAAAACTCTGCAATAAAGGGAAGGATGTAATCCCGGGCCGTTCGATACTGAAAATCGAAATATCTTTTTTTGTCTTTATGAAATTCGTACATCTTTAGATGTGTCTTTTTTAAAATGCATTTAAAATTGCCTCGACACTATTAACGGGTCGTTGGCACTGAAAAGCTTCGCATAGATAGATTAGTGTTTCTCCTTCTTTATATCTATCCTTCAACAAAGGAAATTCATCTCGCTCTTTTTCAGCAGTCATTATTACGCAATTTGGCAAGTAAGGTTTTAAAAGCTGATGATGGAATGCTGCTGCTTCTTTGCCAATTATCGCTATTTCTTTTTTACCATGGTACCACTGTAAGCAAACAAGGGACCAATAAGAAAGGGAAGTTGGATAAGAAATAATACCGGGTAATATTTTCATAATCATTCGTTCCACTCTTTCCATATAGGCCTGCCGTCCGGTTAAGGAGAATAATTCGAGATACATCTGGGCCATTACAGCATTCCCGGAAGGGGTGGCTGCATCAAAAAGAGAAATTTTTCGAACTGGAAAATTTTTATCTCCCTTTTTTGAAAAATAGAAGAATGTCTCATCTTCTGTATCAAATTGGGTTTCAACACGTGCTATCCAGGTCCTGGCCTTTTCCAAATAATCATAATTTTGGGTGACTTGAAAAAGGTCCAAAGAAGCTTTTATATAAAAAGCGTAATCGTCTAAAAAGCCGTCTATTTTGGCCACACCGTTTTTATAGGTATGTTTAAGCACGTCCTCTTCCACTAATTTATCTGATAGGAATCGATAACAATTTTCAGCCATCCTAAGTACCCGGGTTTCTTTAAAGGCACGGTATACTTCTGTTAAGCCGGAAATCATCAAACAATTCCAATCAGTCAAAATTTTATCATCTAATAATGGTCGAATCCTGCTTGCTCTTGCCTTTAAAAGTTTTTGTTTAGCAATTGATAATTGTTGGGACGCTTTAAATGGAGAGGCTTTCCAACTATCGGCCAATGCGTGCAAGCCTGTTTCTGTGTATAAGATATTGGTTCCTTCCCAATTCCCTTTTGGCAATACATTATAATAGTCACAAAACCAATCAGTATCCTCTTTCAACACATTTTCAATTTCCTCCAGGGACCATGTATAAAATTTACCTTCTACTCCTTCTGAATCAGCATCAATTGCACTAAAAAATCCACCTTCTTTTGAAAGCATTTCCCTTTCCAACCAGGCAACCGTTTCTTCTATGACTAACTGGAATTCCAATTGGGGGTGTTGACGATAGGCATTGCTAATTAGTCCCAATAAGAGTGCGTTGTCATACAACATTTTTTCAAAATGCGGGATCATCCATTTTCGATCGGTTGCATATCGGGCAAATCCTCCTCCAATGTGGTCATAAATGCCACCCCAGTTCATTTTATCTATGGAGAAATGGGTATGACGAATGGCATCTTCCTTATCTGCCAGGGTGCCGTATTGCAGTAGGAATTGGAGTGTCATAGTGGAAGGAAACTTTGGAGCCCCTCCAAATCCCCCTTCCAACCTATCATAAGTCATTTTGACCTGCTCGGCAATCTTTTCAATGGGAATGGCATCCTTGCTCGTCGCTTTTAATTCAAAAGCTTTCACCAGGGTGTCATTATCATTTTTCGAAATGATCGCGTGAATTTTATCTGCTTGCTCGTTGATCATTTCCGGATTATCTTTCCAAATACCCTGGAGGTGCTCCATCAAATGGCGCCAGGATGGTCTGTTTTGAAAAGAGGTAGTCGGATAATAGGTACCGGCAAAAAATGGCTTGCCATCCGGTTTTAGGAAGACATTTAAAGGCCAACCCCCACTTCCGTTCAAAATTTGGCAAACTTCCATGAATACCTGGTCAATATCGGGTCTTTCTTCTCGGTCAATTTTGATGTTGACAAAGTGCTCATTCATATATTGGGCAGTAGCTTCATCTTCAAAAGACTCGCGTTCCATCACATGGCACCAATGGCAAGTGGCATAGCCTATGCTTACTATAAGGAGTTTATTTTCAGAACGAGCCTTTTCAAGGGCTTCATCGCCCCAGGGATACCAGTCAACGGGATTGTTAGCATGTTGCAATAAATAAGGACTGCTTTCTTTTGCAAGGCGATTAGGCATACGCTAAATTTTTCCTGTTAAAAGGTAAGGATATTGGAGGGAAATATTATTCATCCGGCTTCAATTCAAACCTGTCCAGGGCATCCTTCACATGAGGATTTACTTCCATCATTTTAACAAACTTTTCCTTGGAAGTTAGCGGTTTGGGAGGTTTTTCTGCTTTGGCTGCCGGACCTTTTGATTCGTCGACCTCAATTTCCCAGGTTAGGTCAGGGCAATGCAATTCCTGGCGAAGATGTTCCATTAAATCCATTTCCTGCAAAAGGGTATTTCGAGCGAGGTTAGAACCGACTACCGGTTTTACTACCTTCCCTTCGATACCCAATTCAGCAGATTCCAGGACAGAACGAACATGATTGTCTTTTGAGGCTACATAGGTGGCCCAGGCTTTGGTTAGACTTTCCTGGTCAAGCTTTGGATCTTTTGCTACTGTAGTTTGCATTTCTGCTTCCACTTCAGCTGTTAGTGCATCCAGATTGAGAAGTTTGGGAACTGCAGAAACCAAGGTAGGCTTTTCCTCTACTGCCTTTGTATCAATGGATATTTCCGGTTGGGGTTCTTCCTTTTTCGATGGTTCAACCGGAAGGTTTTCTACTTCATCATTGTGGGACAAATTCTGACCAGCATCAACCGAATCCTGGGGATTTTGGGTGATCGTTTGAGAAGATTTTGTGACCTCCTGCTTTACATCGTTTCCGTCAAGCGTTTTTTTTTCCATGATTGGAACCTGGCCTCCATTGGCAAACACCGGAACATTGGAAAGCAGGTTGTTAATGGAACCCATTTTTAAAATAGCCAACTCCGCATGGAGACGTTTGTTTTTAGCCATTTTAAAATTGATATCACATTCGTTGGCAGTATTTAGGGCTGACAATAAAAAAGCTGTTGAAGCTAAATGTGATTGGTTGAAATATCTTTCTTTCAGTTTGGGGCTCACTTCCAACAAGCTAATGGTTTCCTGGTCTTTACAAACCAGCAAGTTTCGGAAGTGCTCTGCAAGGTTGGTAATAAATAAATCCGGTTCGAAGCCATTTCTTAGTACCTCTTCAAACAAAAGCAACAAACCCGGCAAATCACCCGTCAAAAGTTTATCGGTGAATTTGAAGAAATAATCATGATCCAGGACATTAAGGTTCTGGATGACATCTTCGTATTTTATTTCTTTTCCTGCGGCACTGGCAATACGGTCAAAAATTGACAGGGCATCACGTAATGCACCATCTGCTTTTTGGGCGATGATGTGCAATGCTTCCGGGTCAGCCTGCAAACCTTCTCTCTCACAAATCATCTGAAGGTGACTCACCATACTCTGTACCTGGATTCTTTTGAAATCAAAAATTTGACATCGAGAAAGAATCGTAGGAATGATCTTGTGCTTTTCTGTAGTTGCCAGGATGAAAATCGCATATGGTGGTGGTTCTTCCAGCGTCTTCAAAAATGCATTGAACGCCTGGGAAGACAACATATGGACCTCATCTATGATAAAGACCTTATATTTTCCTTGTTGCGGTTGAAAGCGTACCTGCTCAATTAATTGTCGAATGTGCTCCACTGAATTATTGGAAGCAGCATCCAGTTCAATGATATTAAAAGAAGCATTTTCATTGAATGCTGAACAGCTCTCACAGGTATTACAAGGTTCGAAATCAGCACTTACATTGGTACAGTTCAACACCTTGGCCAGGATACGGGCGCAGGTGGTCTTCCCCACTCCACGAGGTCCACAAAACAAAAAGGCATGTGCTAATTTATCATTACGCAATGCATTTTTGAGGGTCAGTGCAACGTGCTCCTGCCCTACAACATCCTCAAATCGATTAGGTCTGTATTTCCTAGCAGATACTACAAAAGACATGTAAGAAAATTTGATTTTAAACTTACCGGGGAAGGTGTCCGGAGGTAAAGGTAAGGAATAAAAAAAGTCTCCTATAGCTTATTGAGGATTAGACCATAAAAATTTTAAAAACAACAAAGGAAATTAAGGCTAACCAACTGGCAAAAAACAACCATTTGCCAAGGGTTCTTCCTTTTCGGTTAAAAGTGAAAAACTTTTCACCTCGCTCGCTGATGGTTTTATCTTTCCAATAAAAAAGGCCCATTCCAAGGGCAGCAAGGGTAAGAATAATATGAATAAATGGCCCGAATATGGCCATTGCGAAATAAATCTTAATCCAGTTTTGGCCAGGTGATTTTCCTGCTTTCAATTTTTCCAGCCTTTCCAATTGTTGTGCCTGCAAAAATTCTTCATCAAGGGGAATTCCCTCCCTTTCCAGGATCATTTTTGCATTGACTACATCTTCCAGTGACCAGGATTGGGGATCCTGGACTACATTGAGTAATTCCTGGGTGGAGAAATCATATAGGTAATGGTCTTCCGGAATAGCAGGATGCTGGCGCACTACTTCCTCCCAAATTCTATTGGCCCTGGCAAAGTCGGCTGAGCGAATTTTGAGAACAAACTTTGGAGTTAACGACTGACCTACGATGACAGGATCCACTACATATTTCACTTCATTAAACTGGTAAGGAATGTTGACTTTATCAAAAACCACCAGCAAGTCTGCAGCCTGTTCTTCAAAAAAGAAATCCCGATAATATTCAAAATCGTTTTCTAAATCTTCCGGCCAATCCAGGATCTGTTCCCGGACGGGTGATTGAGACCGAAATAAAGAAAACAAGTGATGCATCATGACAGGACCGTATAAATTCGCCTTTCCTATGAAAATTTCGTTCCGAAACTGCTTGGACCTGCGATTTTTTTAAACTTTTTAAAACCTAGTCCAAATTAAATGGTTAAGTCATTTCATAGGCTGACTTAATATTTTTTCCCAAATTTGCGCGGCTTAACAACCGAGCCATTCAACATCCAGCAATGCATACCTTATGAGAATCGCCGTAGCCCAACTCAATTACCACATTGGAAATTTTGAAGGTAATTTAAAGAAAATGCTGGAGGCGGTGGAAACTGCCCGGACCCAAAAAGCAGACATCGTATGTTTTGCCGAATTGGCAACCGTAGGTTATCCTCCTAGAGATTTTCTTGAATTTGAAGATTTTATCGAACTGGCGGAACATACCATTGAGGAACTTTGCAAAGTAGCAAAGGATATAGCCATCGTCATTGGGTCGCCTTCTAAAAATCCAAAACCGGAAGGGAAAAGCTTATACAACTCAGCTTATTTTATAGCCGATGGTAAGGTGCAACAAGTGCAACATAAAGCATTGTTACCTACTTACGATATTTTTGACGAGTATCGTTATTTTGAACCGGCATCTGCATTCAACCTGGTACATTACAAGGGTAAAAAAATAGCGCTGACGGTTTGCGAGGACATCTGGGATGTTCCCTATCATCCGGATGGGATTATTCATTTTGACCCTTTGTATACCAAGATTCCGCTGGATGAGGTTAAGAATCAGGGGCCCGATTTTGTAATCAACGTAAGTGCAAGTCCTTTCAGTTTTACCCATGCAGAAAGAAGATTACAGGTATTGAAAGCCAATTGTGAACGCTACCATGTTCCTTTCTTTTATATCAATCATACAGGTGCCCAAACGGAAATTATTTTTGACGGTGGTTCTGTAGCCATGCGCGCTGACGGAACCGTGTTGGAGGAAATGCCTTACTTTCAAGAGGCTATTCGAACATTCGAATTGGATGACCTCCTGACAGCAGGACCTTCTATAGTGCAACCTAAAAATAAAATTCAACTCATCCATGACGCTTTAGTGGAAGGTTTGAAAAACTATTTTCAAAAGCTTGGATTTAAAATAGCCATTTTAGGTTTGTCAGGTGGTATTGATTCAGCGGTAGTGGCAGTATTGGCAGCCAGGGCATTGGGAGAAGATAATGTGCGAGTGTTATTGATGCCTTCCAAATTTTCCAGCGACCATTCAGTGAATGATGCAAGGCAACTGGCGACTAATTTGGGATGTCAGTACGATATTCTATCGATCGAAAGTATTTATGACACTTATATTCAGACCCTTGAAACAGATTTCAGAGGACTGCCTTTTGGATTAGCAGAAGAAAATCTCCAGGCTAGAATCAGGGGAGCTTTGTTGATGGCTTATTCCAATAAATTTGGAAACATTCTACTCAATACCACCAACAAAAGTGAAATGGCTGTAGGCTATGGTACCTTGTACGGTGACCTTTGTGGCGGCTTGTCGGTCATAGGCGATGTGTATAAAATGGAAGTTTACGAATTGGCGAGGTACATGAATAAGGATGGAGAAATCATTCCTGAAAACATCATCACCAAACCGCCCAGTGCGGAACTCCGCCCGGATCAAAAAGACACTGACAGTCTTCCTGAATATGATGAATTGGACCCAATCCTTTTCGACTATATCGAAAGAAGAATGTCACCTCAGGAAATCATTGAAAGAGGTCATGATGAAGCTACGGTTCGAAGAGTATTGCGCCTTGTCAATATCAATGAATTTAAAAGGCACCAATCTGCTCCTGTTTTAAGAGTAAGTGATAAAGCATTTGGAATGGGTAGAAGGATGCCAATTGTCGGAAAATATTTATCCTAAAAAAGAAATAGCATTACATGTTTGATTTGAATAAAAAAGTCGGGGTTTTGGGAGCCGGACAACTTGGTAAGATGATGGCATTGGCAGCAGGCGATTGGCATCTTCCACTTAGTTTTTTAGATACTTCCAAAGATTTTCCTGCAGGTCCTTTTGCAGATGAGTTCATTGAAGGGAATTTTAAGGACTATGATGATGTCTACAATTTTGGAAAAGACAAAGATGTCATTACCATTGAAATTGAGCATGTGAATACCGAAGCTTTACATCAATTGGAAAAAGAAGGAAAAATTGTGCATCCTTCACCGGCCAAACTTGACATCATCAAAGACAAGGGCTTGCAAAAGCTTTTTTATAAAGAACATAATATCCCTACTGCGCCCTTTGAATTATACGATGATGAAAATGCAGTAAAGGCAGCCATAGAAAATGGTACGATTCAATATCCTTTTGTACAGAAGTCGCGCACAGCAGGATACGATGGAAAAGGGGTAGCAGTAATTCGCACGGCAGATGATGTATCAAAGTTGTTGCCTGGTGCTTGTTTAATTGAGCAAATGGCTCCTATTGAAAAGGAATTGGCAGTGGTGGTTGCGAGAAATCCTTCCGGAGAAGTAAAAACCTATCCTGCGGTGGAAATGGAGTTTCACCCGGTTGCCAATCTGGTTGAATTTTTAGCCTGTCCTGCTCACATAAGTGAGGCTGTGGAAAAAGAAGCAGAAGAAATTGCAATGCAGGTGATAGATGCTTTTGAAATCTGTGGTTTATTGGCTGTAGAATTATTTTATAATAAGGATGGAAGCATTTGGGTGAATGAAGTAGCTCCAAGACCCCATAATTCCGGTCACCATACTATCGATAGTTGCTACACGTCTCAATTTGAGCAACATCTAAGAGGTATTTTGAATATCCCATTAGGGTCCACTAAAATGAAATCTGCCTCTATAATGGTAAATTTATTGGGTGCTGATGGCTATACCGGCCCTGCGTATTATGAGGGTATGGACAAATGTCTGGCGCAAGAAGGCGTAAAGATGCATTTATACGGTAAAGCGACTACCAAACCATTTAGAAAAATGGGGCATGCCACCATATTAGCTGAAGATGTAGATAAGGCAAGAGACAAAGCAAGATTCATACAACAAAACCTGGTTATCAAAACAAAATAATATGAGCACGAGAGTAAGTATTATCATGGGTTCTGATTCGGATTTGCCTGTTATGCAGGCGGCAGCTGATTTTTTGGATACTGTTGACATTCCCTATGAACTAACAATCGTTTCAGCGCACCGTACGCCTGAACGTATGTTTGATTTTGCTAAAAATGCTCATAAAAGAGGTATTCAGGTCATCATTGCCGGTGCAGGAGGTGCTGCTCACTTGCCTGGCATGGTAGCTTCTCTTTCTCCTTTGCCTGTTATTGGCGTACCTGTGAAGTCAAGTAATTCAATTGATGGTTGGGATTCTATCCTTTCTATTTTGCAAATGCCAAATGGAGTACCGGTAGCTACAGTTGCATTAAATGCAGCAAAAAATGCAGGCATTTTGGCAGCACAAATCCTCGGGGCACAAGACCCGGTCATTTTAACCAAAATGGAAGCCTACATGGTATCTTTAAAAGATGCGGTACAGGAAAAAATCAAAAAAGTAGGCGATTACCCACACTAATAGTTATTGCTTTGTTCCATTGTTGATGACCGGTCCAAAAAACAGGCTGTTGACAAATAAGCGGTTGGTACCAAACCAAAATCCTCGGAAATTCCAGCTGTCAGGTGTACAAATAATGGTACCTCGTCCCATTCCATGCACAGTAATAGCTGCAGAATTTGCTATCAAGGGTACATTCTCTTTTGAGATATAACCAGCCAGCAATGGCGATTTGGTGTATAGCATAGGCGACGCATAGGGTTTTTCGGTTGGTTCCAGAAAGAAACTTTCCTTTCTGAAGACAGCCATTTCGCCTGAAGGTAAGCCCCAACTGAGTGGGTGGCTCATATCCATTTTTGTATGAAAGATCGCACCATTGATTCGATTTCGAGCCTTGTTATTACTATAATTCTTATAGATTGCTTCCCCTTTATCATCTTTAGAGGCAGGCTTGATGGTCAGTTTGACCAACTTATTTGCCTCTGCCCAACGTACTGCATTCCCCATCGCAATGAGCGTTCCTCCATCTCGTAACCAATCTTTTATTTTCTGGGTGCCTCCGGTTCCCATATTACCAAATGACCCATCAGCCAGAATGATGACATTGTATCTCGACAAATCTCTGGACCCAAGGTCTCTTCCGTCAATCATGCTGGTTGGAATGTGCATCCGCTGGTCCAAAAAGTGCCAGGTCTCCCCTGTTTCATAAGCTGATGCTCCTTCACCGGTCACCAGCAATGGTCTAGGCATATCAAGGGAAACTATCTGTGGACTGCCAAGATCAAAAGCTGATAGGTTTTCGAAAGTAGTTACCGGTTTTATATGGATGAAAAATTTGGATGCAACTTCTTTTAAAATATTAAAAACCTCCTTGGTTGGTAGATTTTGGGAAGGCCCATGTATTAGAATAGTCCCGGGACCAAATGCCATTCCTTCATACTGAAAACCATTTTCACAAACCCTCACCTTCAGACCTCTATTTTGCATCGCATACACAGCAGCAGGAGCCTGGTAATCCTCCCAGGAAATCAGGTACCCCATCTCAGATTCATTAAAAGCAGGACTTGAACTATCGAAACTTTCTGCACTTACTTCTTCACCCAACATCTTATTACTAAAATCGGGCAAAGCGGTCCAATGCAGGTTATAGGCATAGGGCATGGTCCATGCAGAAATATCGTAAAAAATACTATCGGTAAAGGATGTAAGGGTGTCAAAACAAGCTCTGATTAGGGTGTATTGTGATTGGTCCAAAGGAATTATTACGCTTTCTTCCCTCTTAAAGGTTTTATCTTTCCTATCGAGGTCGGTTTCAGGTAAAAAGCAAGCGACCTGATGTCTTCCTAACATCTCTACAAACTTTTGCAATCTATAGGTATCATTACCTGCACTTACTACAAATGCTTTCCTTGGGTCTTTACCGGCTTTTTTGATAGCTCCTCGCGTAAAATCCTGCTGATATTTTTTTAAATCGTCTCCCAATTCAAGGACTGCTTCCAAGGTGGATTTTGCCGCCGTGACCTGATTCCGAATAGCAAATGCAAAACTCAACTGTCCAAATTCGGTATCTCTCAAATGGCCTCTTGCACTTGCCTGTTCAAATAAAATACCTATAGACCCCACCGCATCGGGAAAGGTACTCCCCTTCCCGTAATAAAAGTCATCATATCCTTCCCGCGAATAATAAAGAGAACCAATTTTATCCAATGCCTTGGCGTGGAATCTACCAATTGCACCAGTCAACTCCTGATTTTTTAAAGGTGTCAATGGATTGGTTCTTGAAGGAACACCCGGTTGAAAAAAGAAGGTTTTATCACTTCCCATTTCATGATGATCGGTAAATACCTGGGGACGCCAATCGTAGAAAACTTTTAATCTTGCTTGTGATTCAGGTTGAAAAGCAGGGAGCCAATCGCGATTTAGGTCAAACCAGTAGTGATTCGTGCGACCACCGGGCCATGGCTCATGAAATTCTTCAGATTGGACATCGCTTACCAGGTTCAGACTTTTTCTTGAATTGACCCAGGATGCAAATCTTTGGAACCCATCCGGATTGAAGCAAGGATCCATTAAAATGATAGTTTTTTCCAATACCGCTTCTACAAAAGGATCCTTAGCTGCTGCCAGATAATAGGCGTGTAAAGCGGCTGCATTTCCACCACTTGCTTCATTGCCATGAATGCTGAAACCCTGATAGACCACGGATGGTACCTTTTCAATTTTTCCGGCATTTGGATCCAGATTTTGAAGATGCTTTTTTCGAATAGATTCAAGATTGGAAAGGTTCTTTGGAGCACTGATATGCAAATTCAGCAAGGATCTGCCTTCATGCGTTTTACCAATTTCAATCAAATCAATTTTATCCGATTCAGCAGCAAGGACCTTTAGATACCCTACCAATTGATCATGTGTGATATGCCAGGTACCAATTTCCCATCCAAGGTATTCCGAAGGGCTGGTGATGGCAGGATCAAACTGTGTATCTCCAAAATAATAGGCCTGAGATTGGGCTGTCATTTTAGAGCTCAGCGAGGTACTCAACACTAGTAAAATGCCAAGCAAAAGGTAGTCAAGGGTTCTTTTCATGGTCCGGTAATAATTTCGCATTTCTCAAAGAAAGAAAAATTAATTTTATCATCTTGTCTTCAGGCACGTCAAACAATGACAATTTTTGATTTTCATCCTGACGGAACTCATCAAATAATTCATTTTTACCTCCAAATTTTGTTGCATGAAATACATTTTTGACCCGGGCGTACTCGACCACCTAACCGGCAATCACCCGGAAAATCCCAAACGTTTGGAGCGTCTAAGAACCCTGCCTATAACGGAGGTACCGATTGATGTTGATCCGGTATATCTCATTCATCCTAAATCATATGTGGACCGCATCCAAAGAGCAGCTGAAAATGAGCTTCCGCTGGATCCAGACACGAGGCTTTCAAAAACCAGTTTTTCTGCTGCTTTGAAAGCAGTCAATGCAACCATTTTGGCTTCAGAACAACAAGGTTTTGCTATTGTGAGGCCTCCGGGACACCATGCCTATCCGGAAGAAGCAACAGGGTTTTGTATTTTTAACAATGTGGCTATTGCAGCCGAAAGATTAGTCCAGCAGGGAAAAAGAGTTTTGATCTTTGATTTTGACGGACATTATGGCGATGGTACGGCTCATATATTTTACCATACTGACCAGGTGCTTTATTGGTCACTGCATCAGTACCCGGCTTTTCCCATGAAAGGAAAAGTGAATGAAATTGGAGGTGGACCGGGCAAAGGATATACTGTCAATGTACCTTTGCCACCTGATGCAGGAGATGACATTTTCATGCATGCAATTGACCACTTTTTGCCTATTGCCAAGCAATTTAAACCAGATGTGGTAGCAGTTTCAGCGGGATTTGACGCGCATTTATATGATTTACTATTACAATTAAGGGTTTCAGCAGGCACTTTTTATAAAATAGGTCAAATACTGCGGGAAAACTTCGACAATGTTTTTGCAACCTTAGAAGGTGGGTACAACATCAATGAAATAGCAAAATGTGTTGAAAATTTCCATGCCGGCATGAATAATTTGCCCATGCCTCATGATGAAACTGTCACTTCCTCCAGACACCAGGTTTGGCAGGAGTATGAAATAAATTGCCACACCGCCCTAGCACTTTTACGTCCCTATTGGGATGTATAATTTTTAAAAAAGACCTCATGAAAATCAAACTTGATAAAATCTTCTCCCCTACCAGCATTGCTGTTATTGGTGCATCAAATCGCGAGCACTCTGTCGGCAGAGCCGTCTTTCAAAACATCCTTTCCGGAGGATTTGAAGGCGTGGTCTATCCTGTCAATCCAAAACATAACAGTATTCAAGGGGTAAAGTGTTATGACAGTATCAAGGATGTCCCGGAACGGGTCGACCTGGCTATCATTTTAACACCTACTAAAACGGTCGTTAAAATAGCGGAGGAATGTGGCAAAGATGGTGTAGGAGGTCTATTGGTCATTTCTTCCGGGTTTCAGGAAATGGGCAAGGAAGGACAAAAGTTGAGTCAGAAATTATTGGAGGTCAGTCATAAGTATGGCATGCGCTTTTTGGGTCCCAATTGCCTTGGATTTATCAATCCAGCCTTGAAAATAAACGCAAGCTTCGCCCATCGAAATGCTACTCCCGGCAAACTGGCCTTTATTTCTCAAAGTGGAGCCTTATGTACCGTTATTTTAGACTGGGCCGCTGAAAAGAACGTTGGTTTTAGTCACTTCGTTTCAGGAGGTTCCATGACAGATATTGGTTTTCATGACCTTATCGATTATTTTGGTTCAGACAGGAATACTTCTGCCATTTTGATCTACATGGAGAGTCTTACCGATGCCAGAAAGTTTTTAAGCGCTGCCCGAGCATTTGCCAGAACTAAACCCATTATCGTATTAAAAGCAGGTAAGAGCCAGGAAGGAGCAAGAAGTGCCCTTTCCCATACGGGTTCTCTTGCCGGTAATGACCGAATCTTTGAATCTGCATTTAGAAGAGCCGGTATCGTACGTGTTGATACCATTGAACAGCTTTTTGATGTGGCACAGGCAATTGCCATGCAGAGCATCCCGGATCAAAATCGATTGGCGATTGTAACCAACGCAGGTGGTCCCGGTGTTTTGGCTACGGATTACCTGATAGAGCATGGTGGAAAATTGGCCAATTTTGAGAAAAATACCATAGAAAAGCTTAACCTGATTCTTTCGAGTAACTGGAGTCATGGTAATCCGGTTGATGCATTGGGAGACAGCTCTGCCAAGCAATATGGTGAAGCTGTATCGGCTGTGCTAGCAGATAAAGGCGTAGATGGAGTATTGGCAATTTTTGTGCCCCAGGCTATAACCAGCGCCACCGAAACTGCCGAAAATCTGGTTAAAATCGCAAAAAACACCCATAAAACGGTCCTTGCAGCCTGGATGGGAGAAGTACAGGAAGCAAGAGATATTTTAGAAGAAGGAAAAGTTCCGGTGTATAAGTTTCCGGAAAGCGGTGTGTATTCCTTTTTAAAGATGCACAGCTACGGTCAAAACATCAAAACACTGTACGAAACCCCGCCCAACATCCCTATGAACTTCAATCCTAAAATTGAAGAGACCCGGGCTTTGCTGAATAGTGTAATGGCAGAAAAACGCTTTGTCCTCACCGAACAGGAAGCAAAAACCCTTTTGGGGTATTATGAAATACCGGTAACTCATCCCGGGATAGCAGCCAATAAAGAAGACCTGAATAAAATAGCCAAAGAAATTCCATTCCCCTGGGCCATGAAAATCATGTCCCCGGATATTACCCACAAAACAGACATAGGTGGAGTAAAACTTCATATCGAAAATATGGAGGTAGCCCAAAAGGCATTTGATACCATCCTGGAAAATGCAAAAAAGGCTAAACCCAAGGCAGAAATTGTAGGAATCCTGGTAGAGCCGATGGTGGAAAAGCGCTATGAATTACTGATCGGTACGAAGAAAGACCCGATGTTTGGACCTGTCATTTTATTTGGAATGGGGGGTGTAGCTACAGAGATTTACAAGGATAATAAGATTGGTCTTCCTCCGCTGAATATGGCTTTGGCCATGCGTCTTATTGAGCGTACCAAAATATACGAGTTACTGAAAGGATTTAGAAACCTGCCCTCCGTGGATATGGGTGCAATTCAGTTCTTATTATACAAAGTGGCTTATCTGGTAATGGAGTTTCCTCAAATACAAGAAATTGATCTAAATCCTTTTATGGTAGATGAAAAAGGAGGAATGGTCGTTGATGCCAATATCATTTTAGATAAAAAAATGGCCGGCAAAACCATCAAACCTTACAGCCACCTGGCAATTTCTCCCTACCCTTTCAATTTGACCAAAAAAGTAAAAGTTAAGGATGGCAAACAGGTTACACTTCGGCCTATCAAGCCGGAGGATGAACCAGAGATCCTGGAACTTTTTAAAAGCCTTTCAAGACAAAGTATTTACTTCCGTTTCTTCAGTTATGTGCCAAAAGTAACCCATGACATGTTGACCCGCTTTACGCAGATCGACTATGACAGAGAGATGGCCATTGTTGCCGAAATACAGGAAGAAGGCAAAAAGAAGCTATCCGCAGTAGTCAGAATCGTACAAGATACCCTGGACAACCAAGCCGAGTTTGCCATTGTTGTAGGAGACCCGTGGCAAGGCACAGGATTGGGCAATATGATGATGGATTACATCCTGGATATCGCTAAAAAAATGGAGCTTAAAAAAGTGTATGCCAATGTTTTAAAATCAAATAAGGCGATGGTACATATGTTTAAAAAGCGAGGCTTCAAGTTAGTATCGCAGGATTTTGATACCCTTTTTGCCGAAATGGAACTTGCTTAGTGTTTAAAACACCAATTCTTTTTTTCTTTCATAGACATTATACCTAGTAGAGGGTATATAGACCTGCCGTTGCAAAATTACCTTTGCTCAAACACATCCCAGCCAACCGATTACAAATATCAAAAATTGCTCTAATGTCCCGAAGGCAAAAGACGCCAGTTATAATCCTATGTTAAAACAACGGCTGTTAATGGAATCTATCCTTTAGGTAAGCTAGACTTATTTACAAAAAACCAGGACACAGCCAACTTATTAATAAATCGGGAATTAGTCTCACTTTGAGATACTCGAAGTATGTAAGAGTAAGTAATGGGTCTTTAGTGGAAGATTAAAGGCTTGTTGCTTAGTTAAAGAGCAGTTTTTGGGATGGCCCCCACCTTTTTGGACAGGGGGCTCCTTTTTTTAACAAAATCCTTTCTTTTCTCTCCTAGCTTCAAATCAACCAATTATTCACAATCATTTTGGTCAATGCTACTTTTTGAACATGAAGTAGACTGCCAATACTATGAAAACGAATGAAATAATATGGTTAAACCGAAAGGTTTCTGTTTTGAAAACTATCAGCGTAAATGCCGCAAAAACAACCAGTGTGATTACCTCCTGGATAACCTTTAGTTCAATAAGACTAAAAGGACCTCCGTTTCCTTTAAAACCAATCTTATTTGCAGGCACCTGAAATGCATACTCAAATAACGCTATACCCCAACTAACCAAAACGATGGAAACCAATCCCAGTTTACTGAACCATTTTAATTCAGAAAATTTCAAATGGCCGTACCATGCAAGTGTCATGAAGGCATTACTAATGATTAGGAGACCAATGGTGATAATCGATTTCATAAAGAAGGATGAGATATCAAACTTATTAATTTAATTGACCAGGAAATCTATCATAAAACTTTCCATTTGTCCTTAGCCCGTTAAAATCCATCACTTGCACCATTTTCTATTAAAAAAAGGTATTCCCTTCCAGCGCCATCTTCCTCAACAAGGGGCTACAACGATATCGTTCTTCATGATAATGATTATACAATCTATCCAGGGTATCAACACAATGCTGTATCCCTCTTTCGTCAGCCCAACCTAGTAATCCTTTTGGATAATTGACTCCTTTGGTCATGGCTAGTTCTAAGTCATCTTTTGTTGCAATACCTAAATACAAGGCATCAGCTGCTTCATTGATAAGCATAACCAAAATACGCCAAAGGATATCTTCCCCAAGCTGCTTATCTTTTGTAGGTACCGGTTGTTCTGCACCTTCACTGTAATCATAATACCCTTTACCTGTTTTCCTTCCTAACCAACCTGCTTCTGAAAGTCTTTTTTGTGTAAAGGATGGTTTATAACGACCATCGTAAAAGAAAGCGGTCCAGACTGATTCTGTCACTGCATAATTGACATCATTTCCGATAAAGTCCATTAAGGTAAATGGCCCCATTCTAAACCCACCTAATTCAGTCATAGCCCAATCGATGGTAGGAACATCCGCAATTCCTTCTTCCAATATTCTAATGGCTTCACCGTAAAAAGGACGGGCTACCCTATTTACAATAAAACCGGGCGTATCCTTGGCTTGCACTGTTATTTTCCCCCAACTATCGATTATGGATTTCGATTTTTCTAAAATCGTTTTGCTGGTCTGCACTGCCGGGATGATTTCTACCAGTTTCATCAAAGGTGCCGGATTAAAAAAGTGGATACCGATAACTCTTTCAGCCACTTTGCAAGTACCGGCTATAGAAGTAACGGAAAGTGAAGAAGTGTTACTGGCCAATATGCAATCGGTACTTACTATATC